>CALBXO010000026.1 GCA_937890335.1 uncultured Pseudomonadota bacterium
GACGTGGATTTTGCCGACCTCGTCACCGCGGTCGCGGCCATAGACGGCATCGAGCGCATCCGATTCACGAGCCCGTACCCCATCGACTTCACGCCCAAGCTCATTGAAGTGATGGCGCGCGAGGACAAGGTCTGCAACTACATCCACCTGCCCGTCCAGTCCGGCAACGACAGGGTCCTGGCCGAGATGAAGCGCGGCTACACCATCGGCGAGTACAGGCAGCTGGTCACAGACATCCGCGCGGCGATTCCGGACATTGCGATCTCCACGGACATCATCGTCGGGTTCCCCAACGAGACCGAGGATGAGTTCCAGGACACCGTCGAGCTCGTCCGCGAGATGCGCTACGACTTCGCCTATATGTTCAAGTACAGCGAGCGCGAGGGCACGCTGGCCCACAAGCGCATCGCCGACAATGTGCCCGAGGCGGTCAAGGGCCGCCGTCTGGCCGAGCTCATCCCGATCCAGGAAGCGATCTGCTCGGAGAAGACCGCGCCGTACATCGGACGAGAGGTCCAGGTCCTCATCGCGGACCGCAGCCGCAAGAGCGACGCCGATTGGAGCGGGCGCACCGACACTTTCAAGTCCACCATCTTCCCCAAGGTTGATGGGTCCGCGGTGGGCCAGATCGTCACCGTGAAAATCCACGACGCCACGAGCCACACCCTGCTCGGCACCGAGGTACGCTGAACGCCATGGATCTCCTCAAGGCACTGTCCGAAATCGCTGGCGCCCCCGGGCGCGAAGAGCGCGTCAGGGACCTCATCAAGACCCACGTCACGACCGCCGCTGACGAGGTCCATGTGGACGCAATGGGCAACCTGTTTGCCGCCGTCCACGCGAAGGTCCGCACCGATCTGACCCGCAAAGTCATGCTCGCCTGTCACATGGACGAGATCGCGTTCTACGCCCGCAACGTGGACGCGAAGGGCTTCATCCGCCTCCAGCAGCTCGGCGGTTTTGACGTGCGTAATCTCTTCGCGCGGCGCGTGCTGATCCAGACGCGCTCCGGCGACATCATCGGCAGCCTCAACCCCGTGGGCCGACCCATCCACGTCCAGACCGAAGAGGACCGCAAGCGCACGTTGCGGATCATCGATCTCTTCGTGGACACGGGGCTTCCGGCGGACGAGGTCCGCGAGCGGGTCCGGCCCGGCGACCCCGTCACCCTGATCCAGGACTTCCGCGACCTCGGGGAGGTGGTGACCGGCAAATGCATGGACAACCGCGTCGCGTGCTGGACGGGCATCCGCGTCCTTGAGCAGGTCGCGCAGGCCCCCAACCTCGCCCATGACGTGGTCGTCTGCTTCACCGTGCAGGAGGAGATCGGGGTCCGCGGCGCCATCGTCGGCGGCTACTCGGTCAACCCCGACATCGGGATCGCCGTCGATGTGACGCTCGCCATCGATCAACCGGGCATTCCGGAAGAGGAGCAGATCACACGCCTGGGCGGCGGCGCCGCGATCAAGATCATGGACAGCTACTCCGTGTCGGACCGCGGCCTGGTGGACGAGTTCATCGACGTGGCGGAGGCCCGTGGGATCAACTACCAGTTGGAGATCCTGCCTCTGGGCGGGACGGACGCGGGCGGGCTGCAGCGGGCCCGCGGTGGATGCCGCGCCATCACGATCTCCGTGCCCTGCCGCTATGTGCACACCGTGACAGAGACCGTCCACAAGGACGATCTCCACGGCGCGGTCAACCTGATTGTTGCGTGGCTCGACGCCAGCGGAACGGCCGAGTAGTCGGCGGTCGCGCCAGCGAATCAGGCGCGCAGACCGCGCACCATGAGTGTGAAGGTCTCGACGGCGACGTCGTCGATGTAGATTCCCTCTTCCACAAACCGGGGACCGTTGCTGACGGTCGCCAGCATGCCGTAGTAGCAGGCGAGGATCGCGTGGGCCATGATCTCCGGCTCGCCCCCGCGCACTTCGTCCTGCAGCTGCCCCTCGGCGATCAGCCCCGCCAGAATCGCCAATTGGTTCCGATCCAGCTCGCGGATCGTGTCGCTTAGCATCTGTGTCAGGTGGGGCGACGGGAAACGTCGGGCCAGATCCAGGTAGGCGAGATAGAGGGGCACGTCCTGCCTGACGTGGCCAATCCATCGCAGTCCCAGCGTCAGGAGGCTGTCGATGACGGACTCGCCCCCGACCGCGGCATCGGAGAGATCCTCCAGCAACGGCTGGTGGATCCGCTCGAAGAGGTCGGCGCAGAGGGCGCCGCCGTCGGCAAAATGTGTGTTGAGTGTCTGGGCCTCTGCGGGCGACAGCCGCGCGAGACGGGCGATGCGGTCCAGGGTCAGGCCCTCGAGCCCCTCCTCGACCAGGATGTCACGGGTCGCCTGGAGGACCTGCTCAAACTGCTCGAGTGTCAGCCCTTCGTACGAGGAGCTTCGCGGTTCACTGGACGCCTGCCCGTCGTGCCCGCGCAGCGTGCGGGTCCACAGGTTGGGTGGCTCGTCGGCAGCGCCCGGAGCGAAGTTCTGTCCCGCAATCCGCGTGATGCCGCGCGACTGCAGGAGAAACTCACCCGTCCGCTCCCCAGGAATGTCCCCGGTTTGCTCCTTCACAACACGCTCTCCCAAGCACAAGTGCTGGAGAGTCTGTCAAAACTGAAGTGCCAGGGCAAGTTGCCAGCTGAAGATCAGGGAGTTCTCAGCCCGGAAGCGGTTGCCGACCCCATCGAGCGTAGGGTTGTAGTACGGGTTGCGCTCGTTGGGGTCATCAAAGCGCACGGTGTCGTTGCCATCCTCGGAGGAGGCGATCCCGGTGCGGGCTGACGTGATGAAGTGCTCTTGCTCGTGCTCGATGCCCAGGCGACCGCGCAGCTGGACGTACTCGCTGGGCTGGAAGTTGAGCCCCAGGGTGGCGCCAAAGGTCGCGTACCCCTCGTAGTCCGTGATCCCGTCGTGGGCGAAGGGAACGTCCTGCACGTCCTCGTCGCTCGGGTCGAACACGGTCCCGCCGTCAGCGTTGGCGGGCTCGTCCAGAACCCAGCGGCAGGCGGCGCGGTTGACCTGCTCGCGGTCCGTGTTCTGGCCGGTGCGCACGGCCTCGATGGCGTCCCGAATCTGACCGGGTGTCAGGCCGTTGCAGCCGCTGTTGCCGAGCGCGTCAAACAGGTAGCCGTAGTCCCGTCCCTCGGCGGTGAAGCCCCATTTGAGGCCCACATCGATGACGAATTTCTGGCCCTTCTCCGGGTTCTCAAAGGGGATGAATTCCGATCCGAATGTCACCTCGGCGCGCTGTCCGGGGCTCGTCAGAGTCTGGCCCGGGCCCTTCTCCAGGAACACGGAGTCGTCCGCGGCCAGCGGCAGGATGTAGGCAACGGAGAAGTAGGGCTCCAGGTATTTGAAACGCTTGGACGAGGCCACGCTCCACTTGAGCTCGTGCATGCCACGTCCCACACCCTGGTTGTCGGCCCGCGCGACCTCCCCGGTCGGGATGGTGTAGTCAAAGGCCAGCTTCAGCGTCGACTTGGTGTCGTCCCGTTGATCGTTGAATGGGTTCCACGCCAGGCCGAGGGTCATGTCGCCAAAACCCGCCCTCTGGGGGCCCTTCTGCCCCTCGAGGCTGAAGAGCCTGTAGGTCTGGAAATACTGGCGCGTGAGCACGTCGTTCGGAAACGGCGAGTCGCTCACGTTGGCGTTGATGTCCTCGATGACTCTTGAATCCGACGGGTCCACAAACGAGTTGCCCGAGTCGGCGACGTCCAGACCGCTGCCGCCGGCGAAACGCAGAGTGCGCTGGTCGCTGATCACATACGGCAGGCGCACGTGGAGCTCGACATCCTTGTAGAGGCCGATCTGAATATCGACGTTGAGCTCATTGGTGATGCGCTCCGCGTCCATCTCCTTGCGGAAGACGACGCTCGGCTCCGGGCAGTCGTTGTCCAACCGCCGGAACGCGTCGCGCTGGGCGCCGGTGGCGGATGGGTCACAGGGATATTCCCGCTGGATCAGCGCCGAACGAATCGTCTGCTTGAAGCTTGGCTCGATGTGGATGTCGAACGGATCGTCATCGTCCGCCGCGTCGACGACATCGGTAAGATCGGCGGCGTAAGCCGGCGAAGCCAGGAGAAACAAGAGACACGTCAGCAGCCATCGGGTGGGACGCAACATAGGCTCGACCCCGTTGAGTTCGACGCGAAGCTATCCGCACCGGACCGATGAGTCAACTAGCCCGATGCCCTGCGACCGCGCGAGTTGATGAAGCGAATCGACCCGCTTATAGTCCCCGGAATTCGGGCGCGCGCGAATTTCGGCGGTGCGACTCCGGGTTCCCCTGACGAAATTGGGGGAGGAGACAGCGATGTTCAGACAATTGGATGGCCGGCAACGCCTGCTCGGAATGGCGGGCGCAATGGTCGTAGCCCTGCTTCTGGCCGGCTGGGCCGGATGCAATAATGGCGGCGACACGAACGTCGTCAAGCCCGACGCCAAGGCGCCCCCCGTCACCCCGAACGCGCCGCCGCCAGACAAGAACGCCGGCCCCGAGGTACCCGCTGGCGTGTACCCGGGCCTGCCGGGACAGCTGCTCAACCCGAAGGAGCGTGCGACGCTGGTCCGGATCACCGACGCCCAATTGTGCCCGTGCAAGGGGGCCACTGTGTCTCTCCACGCGTGCCTGCAGAAAGAGGCCACGCAGTGTCCGCTGGCGATGTCCGCCGCTGCGATGTCCATGCAGCGGATCAAGGAAGGCGTCGCGGAAAAGGATGTCCTGGACCAGATGGGGATGTTCATCGAGGCGGCCTACAAGAAATACGAATTTGATCTCTCGAAGACGGCGTACGTCGGGAAGCCCGGGGCGCCGGTCGTCATCGTGGAGTTCGCGGACTTCGAATGCCCCTTCTGCAACCTCGCGCGCGGCATCGTAAAGGCCGCGCTTCAGGCCCACGGTGACAACGTGGTCTTCTACTTCAAGCAGTTCCCGCTGAGCTTTCACGAGCACTCGGAGAAAGCAGCGCGCGCCGTCATCGCCGCCGGCCGGCAGGATCGGTACTGGCAGATGTACGACTTGATCTTCGACAACCAGAAGCAGCTCAGCGACCAGAAAATCCTTCAGCTCGCCCAGGCCCTTGGCCTGAACATGAACCGCTTCGCAGACGACTGGGCCGACCCGCTCATCGCCCAGCAGGTCCAGGACGACAAGAAGGAGGGTGAGAAGGCCGGCGTCGACTCAACCCCGACCTTCTACCTCAACGGCCGCCGCTACCTGGGTGAGAAGACGCCCGAGGCGTTCTCCCTGGCCATCAGTGATGCGCTCAAAGCAGCCAAGGCTGAGAAGAAATAGTCGCCCCAAAAATGCCTTGTCCGGTCGATTGACACCCGCGGGGAGAGTCCCCATAAGAGTCGTCCGGATTTCGCCCGCCAGGAGGAGTCGGATGGCCACGTATAAATTCGCCGCAGAGAAAAAGTTCGGGAAGTTCCACGGCAGCCTCAACAAGGCTGGCCAGGAAACCACTCCCACCGCCAACCCTGCGCTGGATACCGTGGAAGATCTGTGCGAGTACCTCGGCGACCAGCTGGAGAGCCAGACGGTCTCTGAGGACGACGACACGGTCATCTTCCGCAATGTCGGCTACGACGACTTCGCCCAGCTGGAGTGGGCGGTAAAACGAGCCACTTATTGATCATAGCGAGCCAGGCTCGCCACGGAGTTTGAAAATGGGACGCGGAGATCGACGCAACAGTCCAAAGTCGAAGCAGAAGAAGAACCAGGCCAAGAAGAAGGAGCGCTTGAAGGCGCGCCGGAAGGCGGCCGAGTCCAAGTAGTCCGCTTCGACGTCGATCCTGCGCCCACAACCCCTGCCCCGCCGACCGCGTGAGACGCTGCTGCCTCACGCGCGCTGCGGGTGCCGGGAAATCAGGATCGCAACATGTCCGAAGCACCCAGCCGGGGTGAAGTCCTCTACAGGCTTCGCCACTCGACGGCACACATCATGGCGCAGGCTGTGGGGCAGATGTTCCCCGACGCCAAATTCGCCATCGGTCCGCCCATCAAGGGTGGATTCTACTACGATTTCGACCTGCCGCGCCCGCTGACCGACGACGACCTCGTCGAGATCGAGGCGAAGATGCGGGTCATCGTCAAGAAGAACCACAAATTCATCCAGGAGACCTGGTCCAAGGACCAGGCCCGCGTGTTCTTCGGCGAGTCGGGACAAGAGTACAAGATCGAGATCATGGACACGATCATCCAGGGGGATGAGGTGTCCATCTTCAAGCACGACACGTTCGTGGATCTGTGCGCCGGACCGCACCTCGGCTACACGAAGAAGGCCAAACACTTCAAATTGTTGCGGGTCTCGGGCGCGTATTGGCGCGGCGACTCGGACCGGCAGATGCTCCAACGCATCTACGGGACGGTCTGGCCCACCAAGGAAGAGCTGACGGCGTACGTCGACGGTCTCGAAGAGGCCAAGAAGCGCGACCACAGGCGGCTTGGACGTGAGCTGGATCTCGTCTGGTTCGACGACGTCGCGCCTGGCGCACCCTTCTGGACGCCCAAGGGTTTCACCATCTACCAGACGCTGGTGGACCATTGGCGCGGCCTGCAGAAGCGCTACGGCTACGTGGAGATCAGCAACCCGATCCTCTACCGCAAGGAGCTGTACGAGCAGTCCGGCCATTGGGAGGAGTACCGCGACAACCTCTTCCACATGGAGGCCCACGGACACACGATGTGCCTCAAGCCGATGAACTGCCCGGACACGATGAAGTTCTTCGCGTCGCGTCGGCACTCCTACCGCGACCTGCCGCTGCGCGTCGCGGAGACGGGGACGCTGCACCGCAATGAGCTGCCCGGCGCCCTGAGCGGCCTGACGCGCGTGCGTCAGTTCTGCCAGGACGACGCGCACATCTTTGCGCGCGAGGATCAGATCCAGGACGAGATCGGCTCGCTGATGCGGCTCGTGGACGAGATCTACAGCCTGTTTGGCCTCGAGTACCGCGTGGTGCTGTCCACGCGCGACCCGAAGAGCTTCCTGGGCGACGTGGCGGTGTGGGACCGGGCTGAAGCCGCACTGGCGGACGCTCTGATTGCCAACGGCAAGAAGTACGACATCAACGAGCACGACGCCGCGTTCTACGGCCCGAAGATCGACTTCCTCGTCATCGACTCACTCGCCCGCGAGTGGCAGACGGCGACGATCCAGCTCGACTTCCAGCTGCCCGAGCGCTTCAACCTGAAGTACACGTCGGCGGAGAATACGCCGGAGCGTCCCGTGGTCATCCACCGCGCCGTCTTCGGCTCGTTCGAGCGCTTCATCGGCATCCTGATCGAGCACCTGGCCGGCGCCTTCCCCACCTGGCTGGCGCCGGTTCAGGCCAAGATCCTGTCGATCACCAACGACCAGGAGGACTATTGCCGCGGCGTCTACCAGCAGATGCTGGACGCCGGAATCCGCGTCGAGCTGGACGTGCGCGGTGAAAAGGTCGGCAAGAAGATCGCCGAGGCGGAGGTTTCCAAGACGCCTTGGATGCTCGTCGTCGGAAAACGCGAGGCCGAGGAGGGGAAGGTCGCGGCGCGCACCTACTCCGAAGGGCGCAAGGGCGCAATGACTGTCGACGACGTCATCGCCGAGATCCAAGCCCGTACGGCGGACAAACGACTCGACGTGGAGCTGCGCAAAAACGATCTCTGGGCCACGCTCGAGGACGTGCACACCGACTCCCAAATGGAAGATCGTGGCTTCTAGGGACTAAAGTGTGGTCTTGTGGGTGACGATTTACGTGTACCCATGAGTGAAACCATCAAGGAGTTCCAGCCGGTTGTCCCCGGTCTGCAACTGACGGAGCGCTATCGCATCATCGGTCCCCTCGGTTCTGGGGCCATGGGCGAAGTGTACCGAGCGCTGCAGATCGACCTGGGACGCGAGGTGGCCATCAAGGTCATCAAGAACCAAGGCGAGGACCCGGAGGCGGCCCGCGGCCGCTTCCGCAATGAGATGCAGGTCACCTCGCGGCTGGCCCACCCGCACATCGCCACCGTCCTGGACGCGGGCACCACCGCGGAAGGCCGCCCGTTCTACGTGATGGAGCTGCTCTTCGGAGACAGCCTCGCGGAGCGACTGGCCAGCGACGGACAACAGTCCCCCTACAAAGCCGCCCACCTGGCCATCCAGATCCTTCACGGCGTCTGTGAGGCCCACAGGCTCGGCATCGTCCACAGGGACCTCAAGCCGAGCAACGTGATGCTCGTGACCTACGCCACCCAGGACGACTTCGTGAAGGTGGTGGACTTTGGGCTGGCGCGCCCGTTCCTCCCACAGCCCGGCTGTGAGCTCGTCTCCATGATGGACATGGCCAGCGGCACCATCGCGTACATGGCGCCGGAGCAGCTGCGCTGTCAGCCGGCCGGTCCGGCAATGGACGTCTACGCTGTGGGCCACATCCTGGCGGAGATGCTGTTGGGACACAGCCCCTATCACTCGCTCGACGTCGTGGACGTGGTCCGCCGGAAGCTCGGTGAGGAGCGCTACCCCTTTGAGTCCCCGATCCTGGATGGGCCGCTCGGACCGGTCGTCGCGCAGGCTGTCGCCAACGACCCACGCCACAGATACCGCAGCGCGGAGCAGATGCTCGAGGACCTGGAAGAACACGCTGCGCAGCTGTCGCCAGCGCTGTCCCGCAACGTGGTGGTACTGCCCGGCGGCATCGGGACCTCACCCGAGATGCACCAGGTCAACCCGGATCTCACGCGCACGATGGGCTGATCACGGAAACGGGCTGATCACGGAAACAGGCTGGACTCGGTCCACCCGTCCCCTCCTCTCACGTGCAGATCGCGCTGGTGCAGACGGTCGTCCTTGGAGCTCCAGAACTCAACGCGATTCGGAATCACCCGGTAGCCGCCCCAATGGGGTGGCCGCGGCACTGGGCCTCCCTCAAACTGTTCGGCGAACACCGAAGCCCGGCCGATCAGCGTCTCGTAGCGGTCCAGTGGTCGGCTCTGCTCCGACGCCCACGCGCCGATCTGGCTGCCCACAGCGCGGCTCGCGAAATAGGCATCCGACTCGGCTTGGCTGATCTGGACCACGTCGCCCTGCACGCGCAGCTGCCGGCGCAACGCGTCCCAGTGGAAACACAGCGCCGCGCGCGGGTTGGCGGCGAGGTCGCGCCCCTTGTTGGACTGGTAGTTCGTGTAGAAGACCAGGCCCTGTGCGTCCAGCGCCTTCAGGAGCACCACCCGCGCTGCCGGCATGCCATCCACACCGACGGTGGCGAGTACCATGGCGGTGGGCTCGAGCAGTCCGGGCTCTGCCACGCCCTCGTCAATCCAGGCTTTCATGCGATCGAGGATGTGCTGGGGCATCTGGGTCATGCGCCGGACGCTACACCCCGACCGCGATTGCGCCAAGCCTCGCACTGGGGCGAGTATGAGGCATGGACGACCCGCAGGTAGCTGAGGTGGCCGCGCTCCTGGGCGCCGCATCGCGCATTCTGTTCATCACAGGAGCCGGCATCTCCGCCGACTCCGGGCTGCCCACCTACCGCGGAGTGGGCGGCCTCTACAACGACACAGACACCGAGGACGGCGTACCGATAGAGGTGGCGCTGAGCGGGCAGATGTTCGCCAGACGGCCGGAACTCACCTGGCGGCACATCGCCCAGATCGAGCGGGCGTGCCGAGGCCACCTGCCCAACCCCGGCCACGAGGTCATCGCCAGAGTCGAATCCCTGCCGGACAAGCACGTGTGTGTGTTGACGCAGAATGTGGACGGATTCCACCGCGCCGCCGGCTCGCAGAACGTCATCGACATCCACGGAGACGTGCACGATCTGTACTGCCCTGCGTGCGAGTGGGAGGCCGTCGTGACGGACTACGCGCACCTGGATGTGCTGCCGCCCCGCTGCCCGACGTGCACAGCGGTCATCCGACCCGATGTCGTTTTGTTTGGCGAGATGCTTCCAGGGGCGAAGATCCGCCGCCTGGAGTCCGAGCTGCGGCGCGGGTTTGACCTTGTGTTCACCGTGGGCACCTCCAGCCTGTTCCCCTACATCGCGCAGCCGGTCTTCCTGGCCGCGCGAGAGGGCGTCGCGACCGTGGAGATCAACCCCGGTTACACCGACGTCTCCGGCGTGGTAGACCACCACATCCGGGCGGGCGCAGCGGCCAGTCTGACCGCCATCGCCGGCGCCGCCAGCATCTGACCCACTCGAGCGCCTCTGTGAGGATGAACGGAGCCCTACTCCAGCCAGCCGCCGTTGAAGATGACGATGTACTCGGCGGAGGACGGGTCAAACGCGCCGACTGAGCGCGGGTAGCGCAGGACCACGGCGCCAAACAGGCTGCCTCCGGTCCAGAACGCCTCGTCGAGGGCGGTGTTGGACACCACGCCGACCACCCGCGCGACGGTGCGGTCATCCAGGTCCTCGCCCGTGACAAGATCGTAGCCGATGGCCGCCGGCGCTCGCGCCTCGTTGCAATTGGCCGCCAGATCGTTGGCGCGCCAGCCGCGCGGGTAGTTGATCTCGCCGCGCCCGTCCCAGACGATGCTGCCGCCAAAGAGCGTCAGCCCCGTCGCAGCGCTCACAACGGACACGCCGCCAAAATCACCCGGTGAGTCGTAGAAGACGTACTCGTCCTCGGGGTTCTCGTCGTTGAGCATCGTGCCGCGACCAAATCCGGTGTCCTCGTGGGCACGAGCGCGGGCGGAGTCTTCCGTTACGGGCGCGTAGCTGCCGCACAGCAGGTTGTAGCCCACGATGTCCAGCGTCTGGTGGTCCAGCCTCACGACCGCGGAGCAGCCCGACGCCCTGAGGCGGTAGAGCTCGGCGCCGAGTCGCTCGGTCGCCTCGTCGCACTCACCCAGGCAGCTGATGTCGCGCCGGCAGCCGAGCCCGCGCACGAAGTTCTCCGTCGGGCCACAATTGCAGCCTGGGATCAGCGCCTCACAGTCCTGCGCGACGCCGCACTGGTAGTGACCGCAGGCCTGACGGTCCCACGCGCCGCCGGTCGCGGTGCACAGCCGCGCGTCGTCTTCGATCTGACAGATGCCGTCGTTCGCGTCCCGACAGATGCCGTTGCGGTCCGTGAAACAGGGGTCGTCGCAGGCACACACGTCGTTGGCCACGCAACCGAGCTGCTCGTCGAACGTCCGTCCGGCGAGGCAGTCGCAGCCCGGGATCAGCGCGCGGCAGGCGGGTCGCACACCGCACTCGTAGTGGCCGCAGGAGCCGTCGTCCCAGCGCCCGAACGTGTCCTCGCACAGTCGCTGCGCCGGGTCCGGCTGGCCGTCGCACGCGCGGTCGTCAAAGCACCCCCGCTCGGCGTCGAAGTTCCTGCCACGACCACAGTCGCAGCCTGGATCGATCGCGTCGCAGTCGGGGAAGGCGCCGCATTGGTAGTGTCCGCAGGAGGTCGGGTCCCAGTCACCGCCGGTCTGCCGACACAGGCCGGCTTCCGGGTCTTCCTCATCGCACTCGTCGGACTCCCTGCACCCCTGGCCGTCCACAAACACCTGCCCCGGTCCACAGTTGCAGCCCGGGATGATCGCGTTACACAACGGCGCCTCGCCGCAGTTCCAATGCCCACAACTGTCCGGAAGCCACTGTCCTCCCGAGTCCTGGCAGAGCGCCTCGTTGATGTCACCCGGCTCGGCGCACTCGGGGTCCACGACGCAGCCCTGCTCTGGGTCGAAGTTGCTGTCTGCCCCGCAATCGCAGCCTGGGATCAGCGCCTCGCACGCGGGAGGCGCGCCGCAGTCGTAATGGCCGCAGCTTCCCTCATCCCAACGTCCACCGGTGTCGACGCAGGCGGCCTCCACCGGGTCACCGCCATTGTTGGCGCCGTTGTTGGCACCGTTGTTGGCGCCGTTGTTGGCACCGTTGTTCGCGCCGTTGTTCGCGCCGTTGTTCGCGCCGTTGTTCGCGCCATTGTTGGCGCCGTTGTTGGCGCCGTTGTTGGCGCCGTTGTTCGCGCCGTTGTTCGCGCCGTTGTTCGCGCCGTTGTTGCCGTTGTTGGCGCCATTGTTGGCGCCGTTGTTCGCACCGTTGTTGCCATCCTCGTTGACGTCATCGGTGCAAGCCGCCGACGTCACCAGGAGCAGGGCGAGCAATAGTCTCGTCATCATCCTTGGTCCCCTCTCATGTCCCACACCCACGTCGATATAGCGGATTCTCAACCGTCGAGCGAGCGTCGCTCCACCTGGACCCTCGCGTCGTTGAAACACGCGCCACCACCGAGATCGGACAAGGTGTCTGGGCAGAGCGCGTTGGCCGAGTTTCCGCTGGACGTCTCCCGGTCCCAGACACCCTTTGGCATCTCGACGACGCCCGGCCGAACTTCGTCCGTGACACGCGCCACGCAGTGCAGCTCGCCAAGCGCATTGAAGACGCGGAGCCCGTCACCATCGCCGACGGACCGCCGTTTCGCGTCCCTCGGGTGGATCGACAGGACCGCCACCTTCGCCCGGAGGTTGCCGAATGTCCCCGTGATCCGGTCCGCGGAGGACGGCGAGATCAGGGCCAGCGGGTACTGCGCGGTGGCGGGGTCGGGCTGGTAGCCCCAGAGGCCTGCGGGCGCCTCGGCATCGGCAGCCTCATCCCACAGGTGCACCTTGCCATCGGGTGTGCCCGGAAAGAGGTCGCCAAACTGCACCGGCGCGTTTCCGATTGTGGGGACTGCCAGGCCCCGCTCGCCCAGCTCGCGCCAGATTCGCTCGCCGTCGGGGTCGGCAGCCACGATCGCGCGCGCCGCCACCTCGACATCCCGCACGTCCCCTTCGCGGCTCAGGCCCAGGCGGTCGCACAGCGCCAGGAACACGTCGAAGTTGCTCCGCGCGAGGCCCACGGGTGGGACCGCCGCCCCCGCCTTCTGCAACACGTAATTGCCATAGCCCCGGTACATCTCCGGCTGTTCAAGAAACGTGGGGGCCGGCAGCACCACATCCGCGTAGCGGCAGCTGTCGGTCCAGACCTGCTCGTGCACCACAGTGAAGAGGTCCGGTCTGGCCATGCCGCGCCGCACGCGCTCCTGGTCCGGGAAAGTGGACGCCGGGTTGCCGTCGTAGACGTAGAGCGCCTTGATGGGAGGGTTCGACAGCTCGGTCAGCGCGCGGCCGAGCTGGTTCATATTCACCTCGCGCACGGTGGGAGGGGTCTGCCCCACCACGGGCTCCGTGCTCAGCGTCCAGGCGCGGGAGTTGGACATCGTGTAGCCGCCCCCGCGCACGCCGAACTTACCCGCCAGCGCCGGCAGCGCCAGCACGGCGCCCACGGCGGACGCACCGTTGCGGTTGCGCTCCACACCCCAGCCGCAGCGGATGAGCGCTGGCGACGCGTCGGCGTACCAACCGGCCAGCGTCTCCAGGTCTTGCGGCGCGACGCCCGCTACCTCCGCGGCCCGCGCGATGGGCCATTGCGCCGCCCGCTCCCGGAATTCGGTGACGCCCACAACGGACGCTGCCACGAAGGCTTCGTCGATGCGGCCGTGCTCAAACAACCAATTGGCCAACGCGAGCGCCACCGGCAGGTCCGTGCCCGGCCGCAGCGCCAGATGGAGGTCGGCGCCCTTGGCGAGCTGAATCTGTCGAGGGTCGACGACGACGAGCCGGGCCCCCGCTTTCACCGCTTCCTTCACAAACGGCACGGCGTGGATGCCCGACGACGACGGGTTCATGCCCCATAGGACGATGAGTCTGGCGTGGGCAAAGTCCTGGAACGCCACGCCCGGCATGCGTCCGTACGTGAGCGCCTGCGCCGCGCCCGACGGAGCCGCGCAGATCGTCGGGAGGAGCCGGGACGCGCCCAGCCGCCGGAAGAAGCGCTCGTCGGTCACCCCGTGCGACAGGTAGCCGTTGGACCCGCCGTAACAAGCCGGCAGGATCGCTTGCCCGCCAAACTCCTCGCGCACGCCCGCGAAACGTTGTGTGACGACCTCCAACGCCTCGTCCCAGGTCGCCTCACGAAACGCCTTCAGCGGGTCCTCCGATCGGGCTTCTTTGGAGACGCCCGCCCGCCGGATGTAGGGACGCTGCACCCGGTCAGCGCCGTACATATACTTGGGAAACCTGCGCACCTTGCCGCAGATGTAGCCCGCAGTGACGGGGTTGCGGTGGTCTCCCGTGACCTTGGTGACGCGGCCGTCCTCCACCGTGACGGACAGGCTGCACGCATCGGGACAGTCGAGGGGACACAATTGGGAAGTCGTCGTCATGCGCGTGAGTGTACGAACGATTGCGCACGTCGCAAGCCTCGCGGCCCGTCGGCCAAACTGTGCGTGTTCCCGAACCGGCCAACCCAGGGCCTGGCCAGGTTGCGGCACGCGTCTACAGACGGACCCGAAATCAACACGCAACTGGTCCGACCAGTTGACCAGCGGACCAAAAGTCCCTACCTAGTACACCATGTTCGACTCCATCCAGAAGAAATCCGTGGCGACCGAGGTCTTTGACCAATTGCGGGGCCACATCGTGAGCGGCAGCCTGCCCGTCGGCGAGGCACTCCCCGCCGAGCGCATCCTGGCCGAGCAGCTCGGCGTGAGCCGCGCGGTCGTGCGGGAGGGGCTCAAGCGCCTGGAGCAGGCGGGGCTCGTCTCCATTCAACAGGGCGGGGCCACGCGCGTGCTCGACTACCGGCAGACCGGCGGGCTCGAGCTGCTCGGGGCGCTGATGGTCGCCGCCGATGGGACCATCGACACGGCCGTCGTGCGCGGCGTCATCGAGCTGCGGGGGGACCTGGGTCCACTGGTGGCCCGCCGCGCCGCCGCCAGGCGGGACGAGGAGGGCCTGGCCCGGCTGGCGTCCATCGTCGGGGCGATGCAGCAGGCGGGCGGCGACGTCGCCGAGCTCCAACAGCTCGCGCTGGACTTCTGGGAGGCGATGGTGGACTGCGCGGGCAACGTCGCGCTCCAGCTGGCGTTCAATTCGCTGGCTCGCACCTACAGTCAGGTGATGGAGCAGACGCGTGACCTCGTGGCGTCGGAGGTGACCGCCACGGACGACTACGCCAGGACACTGGCCGCCGTGGACGCCGGCGACGAGGAGCTCGCCGCTGAGTTTGCGGCGGCGATACTCGCGCGGGGGACCCAGGCATTCACGGCGCTGCTCGCGACCCTGGACGAGATCCAATGACGACCGCCTCCGGAACGCCCCAACCGTCCGATTTGAGAGGTGCAACGTGAGCAGTGTTTCCGACCGCGACGCGGGCAACGGCGCGCGCTTTCGACCTGGGATGCCCGCAGGGCACTACGAGAGCTGGTTTCAACGCGCAAACCACCCGACGCGTCCGCTCGGGTTCTGGATCCGCTACACGATCTTCGCCCCCAAACACCGCCCCGCAGACGCAGAGGGCGAGCTGTGGGCGATCTGGTTTGACGGCGAGACCGGCGAGATCACGGCGGTGAAGGAGAACATCCCGGTGGAGGACTGCAGGTTCGGCGCGCGCGGCATCGATGTCGTCGTTCGTGACTCGGTTCTTGGCGCAGACGCGCTCACCGGATCGGCGTCCACCGGGTCCAACCGCATCGCGTGGAAGCTGAACTACACATCGCCGCAGCGCCCGCTGCTTCTGCTGCCGGAGGCCTTCTACGACCGCGGGTTCCCCAAGGCCAAGGCGCTGGTTGGCTCTCCCGGCGCGGTCTACACCGGCACCGTCGAGATCAACGGACAGTCCAAGGATGTGGACGGGTGGGTGGGCAGCCAGAATCACAACTGGGGCAGCAAACACACCGACGCCTACGCGTGGTGCCAGGTCGCGGGCTTCGACCAGGCGCCGGGAAGCTTCCTTGAGTTGTCCACCGCAAGGGTGCGAGTCGGCCCGGTCTGGACACCGTGGATGACCCTGGCCGTCCTCCGACACGGCGGACAGGAGTACCGGCTCAACCACCTGCTCGGCGCCATGCGCGCCCACGGCGCCTACAGGCCATTCGAGTGGACCTTCGCCGCCAAGCAGAACGGCGTGGCCGTCTCCGGTCGCATCTCAGCGACCGCCCAGCAATTTGTTGGCCTTCCCTACCGGAACCCGCCCGGCGGCGTGAAGACCTGCCTCAACTGCAAAATCGCGCGTTGCGAGATTGAACTGACGGTGAATGGCGGGGCGCCCGTGTCCCTGGTCAGCCAGCATCGAGCGGCGTTCGAGATCCTCACCGATGCCGATGACCACGGCGTCCCTGTACTGGATGCCTGAGGCGCGGACCATGACCCAGAACCTGCCATACACCACGGTCCCAGACGGCCCCACCCAGGACGAGATCGCGCTGCTGAGGCGAATCGCAGAGGCGGCGACACCGCCCGGGGCCTACATCAACACGGCCAACGAACGCACGATCCATCGGGTCCACGGCGTAGTCGGCGGCATGGGATCCGGCGCGTGGCGCGCGTATATGGCCATGGCGACCGCGTTGGATCTGGCGGCGGTGGGGTTCTCCGGATCCCGGCTGAGCCGGCTGCCTCTCGATCGGCGGATCCAGGTGTTGGCCAGGATGGCCAGCGCTGGCCGCGCCTCCGCGATTGCCCGCGCGGTGACGACGCCCATCAAGCTGGCGCAGGCCGAATCCCCGGGGCTGCTCAAGGCGCTCGGGGTGGACGATCCGGGGCCGCGACCCGCGACCGAGAAGGCGCGCTGGCACGAACGGGTCGTGGACGCCAGGGAGCTGCCCCCCTACCAAACAATGGAAGTGGACGCCGTTGTGGTCGGCACTGGCGCCGGCGGTGCGCCGGTGGCGCGGGCGCTGGCGGCCGCCGGACACGCGGTGCTGATGCTCGAGGAGGGCGGCCATTTCACCCGGTCTGACTTCCACGGCGCCACCGTCGACCGACAGCAGCGCCTCTTCCGCAACGGCGGGCTCACCACCACCGTCGGCAACGCGGTGATCCCGGTTCCACTCGGCAAGACGTTGGGCGGCACAACCACCGTGAACTCCGGAACCTGCTTTCGGCTCCCGCCGGATGTGATGGCGCGCTGGCGCGATGCCTCGGGGTTGGACTGCCTGCGGCCCGGCGCGCTGGACAGCGACTACGAGAAGGTGGAGCGCATGCTCAAGGTGGAGCCGGCGCGACAGGAGGTCTTGTCGCGCAGCGCACAGGTCATCGCCCGCGGCTGCGACGCGTTGGGGTTTGCCCATGCCCCGTTGGCGCGCAACGCACCCGGCTGCGACGGGCAGGGAGTCTGTTGTTTTGGCTGCCCCACCGACGCCAAGCGCTCCACAAACGTCAGCTACGTCCCCGCGGCTCTCGAGCACGGAGCCATGGTCTACACGCACGCGCGCGTCGTGCGCGTGATCATTGAGAGCGGGCGCGCGGTGGGCGTGGAGGCCCACGCGCGCGGTGCCGACGGCCAGACCCGGCGCCTCATCGTGCGCGCAGCGGCCGTGGTGCTCGCCTGCGGCAGTGTTCAGACGCCCGCGCTCCTTCTGCGGCAGAAGCTGGCCAACCGCTCCGGACAGGTCGGACGCAACCTGACAATCCACCCGGCGTCCTATGCGTGGGGCCGCTTTGGGGAGTCCATCAAGGGCTGGCGCGGGATTCCGCAGGGGCTCGGCGTGGAGGAGTTTGTGCCCGACGGCATCCGCTTTGAGGGCGGTTACCCCTCGCTGGGAATCGCCGCCGCGACCCTCGGCCAGACCGGCCACGCCTGGACCGAGCTCGTCGAAAACATGGAGCATCTGGCCTGCTTCGGGTTCATGATCGCCGAGTCGTCCCGCGGCCGTGTCGTCCTGGACCCCACCGGCGCCCCCCGCATGACGTATTGGCTCAACCGCGCGGACCGCAGGCAGCTGGTGCGGGGGCATGGACTGCTCGCACGGATGTATTTGGCCGCAGGTGCCGACGCCGTCCACCCCGGGCTGCGGCGCTACGAGACGCTGCGCAACCTGGCCGATGTGGAGCGCATGGAGCGCGAGGCACCGCGCGCGCTCGGCGCCATGGAGTTTGACCTCACGGCCTACCACCCGCTGGGCACGTGCCGAATGGGAGTCGACCCCCGTCACAGCGTCATCGACGGCACACAGGAATGCCACGATGTGCCCCATCTCTTTGTGTGCGACGGCGCGGCGCTCACGGGCCCGTTGGGCGTCAATCCACAGCTCACGATCATGGCGATGTCCGAGCGCGCCGCCTCTCATGTGGAGCGCCGGATCGAGAACGCGCGCGGCTCCCGAAGCACTGTGCACGCCACCGTGTCCTTCACGGAGACCATGGCCGGCGAGTTTGAGCTCGCCGACGGCCCAGAGGCCGGCCAGATGCGCGAGATCGCGTTCCACGTCGAGGCAAAGCTGCCGGTCACCGACGGAATCGAACACGGCGGCTGCCTCATGGAGCTCACCGGCAAGCTGAAC
>CALBXO010000027.1 GCA_937890335.1 uncultured Pseudomonadota bacterium
TACATCATCACCGATCATTATTGCTTCTTCTTTTTTCCTGACTAAATTGAGCATCATGCTTCTCCTTGTCCGTTGAGCCACATGCACCGCGCCCACCTGCGCGGGAGCCACGAACGCAAACACCTCTGTTCGCGCCGATACGGGGTGTAATTGCCCTCCACGCAGGCGCTCGAGCAGCTCGACCCAGTCCGCGCTCGTCAACGCGTGGTACGCGCGGGCGCCGATGTAGGGCGCCGGGGCGACGACCAGGTCCTTGTGGATGCTCAGCCGCCCGTCGCGGGACACCTTGGCGTTGCGAAACTCGAAGGCGCCGTGCGCCATGTCGTGGATGCTGTACTGGACGTAGTCGCTGATTGCGCCCGACATCAGGCGCCGAGGATCCGTTCCAAAGTAGGCCGTGGGGCGGGCGGCTGACGCCTGAAACAGGCGCGTGTCGTCACCATCGCGGTAGAACAGCACCGTAATCCCTACAAAATCCGTGTCACTGACCCAGCCGTACGCGCCCAGCGGCTGCAGCAACATGGGTTCGGGATCCACCTCGTAGGATCGCCTCGCCTCGCCGAGCTCACCGACCATCTCGCGTGGATGACCGCCGGCGGCGATGACGGATCGTGCTCTGCGGTTGAGCAGCCAGATCCGATTGACGCACCCCACATACTCCTCCATGCGGAACAGTGGGTCCCGGTCCAGGTACCGCTGCACGAACGTGGACAGGCGATCGATCTCGCGCTCAATCTTCACGAGCCCAGCGTTGTGGGCGGTCTGTTCCAACGCCAGCAGCTCCGTGGTCGACGACGCCGTCATGCGTTGGAGGCCCTGCAGACCCAGGCGCCGCAGCAGGCGCTCGATGCGATCCATGGCCGCGGCCATCCGCTCCAGCTTGTCCCGGGCGCGCTTGTCGAGCTCCGCTGCGTCTGTGACCTCGGCGTTCACGCGATGATCTTGCCCACATGCTCGGCGAGCCGTTTGGGCGTCAGCGCCGCGACAAACCACCCAGATCCGGCCAGTTGCTGCGCGAACCTCTCGTCGTAGATCGGCTTGCAGTCCGCGTCCAGGGCACTGAGCCCAATCCCCGTGACACCGGCCTCCGTCAGCTCTTTGGCCATCGCCAGGCACCTGGGCGCCTCGCCAAAGACATACCAATCGCTGAGCAGCACAAAAATCGTCTTCGTCGGTTCGGTGATAAGACCCGCGCAATACTGCATGGCCGGGAGCATCTCGGTACCTCCGCCCAGCTGGCAGCCCATGAGCACCTCGAGCGGATCGCTGGCAATGTCGGTCACGTCCATCACCCGGTGATCCCACAGGACAAGATGCACCGACAGGGCCGGGAGCGACGCGAAGATACCGGCCATCACCGCCGCGTGAATCAGGCTGTCGGTCATGGACCCTGATTGGTCCACGGCGATGATGATCCGCCAGGTGGACCGCTTGCGTTGGCGGTGCTTGAAGAAGATCCGGTCGGCCACCAGCCGCTGTCGGTCGCCATCCCAGTTCTTGAGATTGCGGCGCACTGTCTTGCTCCAATCCGTGTTGCGAAAGGTGCGCAGGGGCGGCTTGCCATCCGGATCCATGGGGCCGTAGAGCGCGGGCTGGCACTCGCGGCGCAGCTTGACGCTCATCTGTTCCACCACCTCGTCAATGACCTCACGGGCGGCCTTGAGCACGTCCCCCTTCATCATGTGCTTGAACTGAAGGATGGTCTTGAGCAGCTCCTCGGTGGGCTCGCACTCGCGCAGGATCTGGGCGTCCGTGATGAGCTCGTTGAGCCCGTACCGATGCAGCGCGTCCTGCTCCAGGACCTGGACGGCTTCCTTGGGAAAGAGGTTGCGGACTTTGTTGAGCCACATGGGCACAGAGAAGCCGCGACCACCGCCCTGCCCTGCCTGCCGGTGGGCGCGCTTGGTGTACTCGCGGTCGTAGATGTACTCCAAAGTCGTGTCCATGGACCGCGCCTCCCCGAGGAGCCCTCCGAGACCGTCACCGTCGCCGTCCGTGTCCTGCCCCATCTCCTGGAGCCGGTCGTAGCTCAACCGGTCGTCGGAGAACTTGCCTAGAATGAGGCGCCACCGCATCGCAGCCTCGACCTGCTCTCCGTCGACATCCAGGTCAACTTCGGTCCCATCTGGGTTCTCGGGTTCGTTCACAGCCAACCCTCGAGAGCGGCGGCCACCCGCAAGTCCGCCGCGGCTCCCACCCGCGCCACAGACTCGGGTACCGGCTCGTCCGGGGCCGGCGCCTCGTCAATGCCAATCTCTTCCGACACGCGGACGCTGATCGAGTCGATCTCCGTGGGGATGAACTGGGTGAACGCGCGACGAAGGTCCGGCAAGAGGAGCTTGAACGTGTCCCATTCCAGCTGTCCGAGCACCTCATTGATCGCTCGGATCAAGCGCGGGCTGCCCATGAAAATCGATTTTGAGGTCATGAACAGGCCCTCCAGAAACGCGCCGGCGGAGACGACCTGCTCGGCGCTGCCCATCAGGTAGCTGCGCAGCTCCCGTGCGACGACCTTCTCCCGCGTAGAACCAAAACTGAACAGGATTCCAAACCCTGCGCCACGGATGGCGGCCGTCCCCCCGTCCCGCGCCACCATCTCCTGGATGCGCTCGACGAGCAGCTGCCGGTCGAGCTCCACGTCCTCGAATGTGAGCGCCACCCGCACCAGCGTCTGGAGGTGGCCAAGGATCGCCGCCACCTCATCCTGCGGGGCCGTGGCAATCCCCGGCACCAGCAGGCACGACTTGGAGAACAGGGTGTTGATGGTACCCAGGAAGCGCTCCTGTCCCGCGGTGGCGGTGCTGTCGCGGTAGGAGTGCAGGACCACAAAATCGTGCAGCGCGCCGACGATGTGGTCAAAGGAGCTGTCCTGCACGATGGCATCCTCCACCGCGCCCAGGACGAGGTCGAACAGATCCGTGAGCTCCATCTGCGCCGAGCGCAACAACAGGGTCGTCGTCTGGGCCGCGTTGCCCGCTGCCGCCGCCAGGGCCTCCCGGAGTACAGTGGCCGCGACATGCCCTACGCTGGCGCCGCGGTCACTGAGCTCGAGCAGGCGGTCATCCACCGTCTCCCGCCACTGCACGCCCCACATCTCGATGATGAGCTCCAGATTCTGGCCGCTGACGATGTCCGGACCCCGGTAGTGGTTCGTCGCAGACCGCTGGAACCAGCTCCGGCCCTCCTCCAGCGGCGCAAACACCGGGATGGACAGGTAGTGACACTGGTGGAGGAACGCGGACTTGTACCGATGCTTCACCTGTTTATGGATGTCGCACTTGACCGTCTTCTTCTCCCCCGTGATGTCAATGCGGTGGGCCTTGGCCTGGGCGTAGAAGTCTTTGAACAGCGGCGCGCGGCCCGCCTCTGTGGTGACCCGACCGACCCGACCTCCCACGAGCACCTTCTCCAGCGCTGCCCGCACTTTGCCGCCGCGCGCCCGGACATCGCCCTTGATGTAGCCCATCTGCACGGCGTCACGAATGTCGTCCAGCGTGATCTGCTGGTTGCGCCGCATCGTGGCCAGGTTCCGCGCGACCTTGTACGCGCCCACCGCGTCCGCCGTGCTGACTGCCTCCCCCGCATCGCGCGCGGCGCGCATCACCTCCAGCAGCAAGACCATCGCGGCGCGGTCAAACGGCCCGTGCTCGGCCGCGCCCTCCTCACCCATGCCCTCGGCCTCAGCCCTGACCTGGTCCCACACGGCCTGCGCATAGGCGGGCATCGTGTTGAGCGAGTACAGCGTCGCCAGCGCCTTGAACGAGTGCGCTGTCAGCAATGTCTCCAGGTTACGATCGCGCTTCGCCGGCGCTTTCTTGCGCTTGGTCCAGGGCAGCGCCGCCGTATGAAACGCCCCCGTCACCACCACGATGCGTCCCTCTGGGTGCGCCTTGAGCGCCTGGTCGACAAACCAGCGCATATGGCGCTCGCGCAGGAGCGTGCCGTCCGCCTCCAGCGCCGCCTGGGCCTCCTCACCTTCGAGCCCGACATTGCGCGCGCACCACGCGAACGTCACCACGTTGCGCATGAAGGTCAGCGTGTCCTGCCGGAACCCCGCCGCCTCAAAGTTCGCGTTCCAGAACTCATCAAAGCTGCGGCGGCGCTGCGCCACACGCAGCGCCTCAAAGTACGCGTTCTCGGCCAGATGGCGGTCGTTGACCAGCTGCTGCGTGTCCTGGGTCCGCTTGTGATGCACGTCGATGGTGGCGGTCAGCGGTGTGTCGATGAAGGCCAGCTGCGCGCCGACCTCCGCCCCAGCCTGCAGCGCGACGTACTCGGGCGCGTAGGATGTGGCGGGCCACCACGCCCGAAAGCGCGCCGGCGTCTCCACGCTCTGGCTCACGATGCCGTTGAGGCCAAAGTGATTGCCCTTGTCCACGTAGGACGAGAACAGCGTCAGCGGCGGGCGCGTGTCCTCGTGGACGATGTAGGGGATGAGCGGGGTCGCATCGTCGGGCCCCTCCACCAGCACAGCCGCTGGGCGGATCTCCCGGATCAGGCGCCCCACATGCCACGCGCACGCGGCGCTGAAGTGGCGAACGGGAAACCAGACGACGCGTTCGTCGGACAGGATGTGGACGACCGCCTCATCGACGGTCAGCTCCTTTTTCTTTCTGCGGCGAGTGGCCATGTCAGCGCAGGTACTTGCGCGCCTTGAAGTAGGCCTTCCAGAGCCCCAGCTCCTTGTTCGCCCGCGGCTTGACCGCCACGTCCCAATAATTGCGCAGCACCTTCACGTCGTCGCGGTTCTCCTTTACGGCCGCGCCCGCCAGGTTGATCACCACGTGCTCCGGCTCCACCTTCTTCTTGCCAAAGAAGCTGGCGAACAGGGCGGAGTGGAACCCCACCGACACGGCCTCCGCCGTAGACATCACGCTGGAGGCCTGATCGACCTTGATGCCGTCCATGGTCCGTCCGCTGCGGATCTCGTGGAAGGTCGTGACCAGGAGCTCCATCACCTCGTTGGGGAACTCCGTGTCGTCGCTGCCCGTCCCCTCCAGCAGGTTCTTCACCTGCCCGCGGACAATACGAATCTCCTCGTTGAGGTCCTCGACGGGCGGCACGGTCTCAAAGTTGAAGCGACGCTTGAGCGCGCTGGACATCTCGTTGACGCCGCGATCGCGGGTGTTGGCCGTGCCAATGATGTTGAAGCCGCGCTGCGCGAGCACCACGCCATCGGATCCGGCCAGCTCCGGTATCACCAGCACCTTGTCGCTCATGCAGCTCAGCAGCGTGTCCTGAACCTCGTGGGGCGCGCGGGTGATCTCCTCAAACCGGACGATCTTCCCGTCGCGCATGCCCAGGTAGAGCGGCGCCGGCACCAGGGCACGCTTGCTCGGCCCTTCGGCGAGCAGCAATGCATAGTTCCACGAGTACTTGATCTGGTCTTCCGTGATCCCCGCAGATCCCTGGATCGCCAGAAGGCTGTCCCCCGCAACGGCGGCGGCGAGGTGCTCGCTCAGCCAACTCTTCGCGGTCCCGGGCTCCCCCACGAGCAGCAGACCTCGGTCCGAGGCCATGGTCACGATGGCCCGTTGGACGAGCACGTCATCGCCGTAGAACTTTTTATCGATCACGCAGGAGCGGGTCTCGCCGTCCTCTTCATACTCCAGCGCCTTGCCCTGCGACCCGAGAATGAAGGTCTCCACGGTGCGCGGCGACATCCGCCAGCCGGGCGGTTTGGGGTCCTTGTCGTTCGCGCGCAGGGCGGCGAACTCTTCGGGGTAGCGCTGCTCAACGGGCAGCCGTAGTGCCTGTGCCATGGCGATCCGGGCTCTGGGCGACCATCCGGGTCCCCCGTTCCTGCAAAGTGCCCGCGCATTGTATGGCCTCACTCGGGTTTTGACACGCTCTGGCCCGCGGGGCACGATGCGCGCGTGAGTACCGCCCCAACCACGATTCTCTTCACCGGATTCCCCGGCTTCATCGGCCGCCGGCTCATCGAGGCCCTCGCCCGGGACAACGAGCGCGCGCATTTCGTGCTGCTCGTCGAGGAGCGTCGGATCGAGGCTGCGGAGACCGCGATGGCGGCGCTCGGAGACGCAGTCGACGGCCTCGAAACCCGCATGGAGCTGCTCGTCGGGGACATCGCCGAGCGGCAGCTTGGCCAAACCGATGCGGACGCGGAGGCGCTGGCTGCACGCGTCCAGCAGATCTGGCACCTGGCGGCCGTCTACGACCTGGCTGTCGCCGAGCGATTGGCCTACCGCGTCAACGTCGTCGGCACCATCAACATCCTCGACTTCGCGGAGCGGTGCGGCGGCCTGCAGCGCCTTCACTACGTCTCCACCTGCTACGTGAGCGGCAACCGCGTCGGCCTGGTTCGCGAGGTGGAGCTGGACGAAGGACAGGGGTTCAAGAACCACTACGAGTCCACCAAGTTCTGGGCCGAGGTGGAAGTGCAGCGGCGCATGGAGTCGCTGCCGACGACCATCTACCGACCGGGTGTCGTCGTCGGGGACTCGCGCACCGGCGCGACCGACAAATACGACGGCCCTTATCACGTCATCCGCCTGCTGCATCGTCTCCCTGACGGCGTCCCCGTCCCCAACATTGGCAGCGGCGACTGTGTGGTGAACATCATCCCGGTTGATTTCGCCATCGAGGCGATCACCGCCATCAGCAGCGACGCCACCGCCGTAGGTCAGGTCTTCCAGATCGCCGATCCCAACCCGATGCGCGCCGGGGACATCGTGGCGATGATGCTCGATCAGATGGGCAAGGCGCCCAGCATCGGCCGGGTCCCCGCGGGCCTGGCCCGGTTTGCGCTGAAATTCAGCCCGCTGGAGAGCGCGCTCGACCTTCCACGGGAGGCGCTGGCGTACTTCAACCACGACGCCCGGTATGACACCACCAACACCACATCGGTGCTGGCGCAGACCGGCGTGCGCTGCCCGCACCTGTCCACCTATATGGACGCGCTCATCCACTACGTGGAACGGCACCCGAACCGGCCGATCGGGTAGTCGCGATGCGACACCGAGTGTGTCCCGAGGGCGCGCAGACGCCGTCGACGACGGCATCCGTGTCGCTGCGACCGCCCCTCCGATCGCCGCGCCTACTCCCGCAGCCCCGTTGTCAGAAGCTTGACCACACGAGCGCGCGTGGCCTCGTCCGCCGCGAGCTGGGAAGCGCCGTGCGCGCTGCCGTCGAGCACGATGGCCTCCCCGTTCTCCGCCTGCGCCGCGAGCGTCTCCGCGTCCTGCGCACGGTTGCCATCACCGCGTGAACCGACAATGAAGACGTTCCGATCCCCGGCGCTGTCGAGCGCGGTGGTGATGTTCACGCCGCGGTAGTCGGGGAGACCCGGGCTGAGGAACGCGCCGGACCGCACACGATCGTCGGCGGCGAAGGCCAGCATGGCGGCGTTGGCCCCGATGGAACCTCCCACGATGCTGATGCGATCCGGGTCTACCTCCGGGCGAGTCCGAAGCCAGGCGAGCGCGGCAGCGGCGTCCGGTGCCAGCTTGGCCCAGTCGGACGGCCCAAACTGCGCAAACGCCTTCCCTCCAGCGGCGGGGTTGCCGTGACCGCGTAGATCCACCGCCAACGTCACGACATTCTCCGCGTGCAGCGCCGGGAGCACCTGGTGGCGAGTCCACTCGGCGCGCGTTTGGCTGAGCTGGTGCATGAGCAACACGGTGGGAAGTCCCGCCGCGTTCTCGGGGTACTGGAAGGTGCCGGGCAGCGAATCGGGCCCAAAAGTCACCTCCTCTGCTTGGTACTCTCCCAACGGCTCGCCGTTGTTCGCGCCGTTGTTCGCGCCGTTGTTCG
>CALBXO010000028.1 GCA_937890335.1 uncultured Pseudomonadota bacterium
GCAAGGTCGACACCAGCGAGAGCTACGCCTACCTGGACGACCTGGACATCGACGCCAAGCTCGGCAGCGAGCTGCGGGAGTCCCCGCTGCTGCTCCTCCCGCGCAAGCAGCGAGTGGACCTCGTCCAGGGGGCGCTGGGTGACCGGGAGTTTGTCCTGCCCGACGTACTGGTTCGCGGCGAGCTCAGCCACAAGTCCAAACAGATCTTCGACGCGCTGCTCACAGCCTACCGGGGCGATCTGCACGCAGTCTTGCGCCACGTGCAGGTGGAGCGATTCTTCATCAGCCGCCGCTACCGGCGCGGCGCCGTCACCGTCGAGCCGCAGCTGCGGGTAGACGCAGGCGTTCGACAGATCACCGCCGATCGCTCCCTCCAGAGTCTGCCCGTCAGCCTCCAGAACCAGACTCTCTTCGAGCCTTTCGGTGACCTCGTCGACGGCAACCGCGGCATCGTCGAGTACAACGACCTGCTCAAGCGTCCCCACGACTTCAACAAATACCTGCTCGCCACCAGTGAGAAGGGCACGGTCGCGCTCGACAACTGCATCCTCTACCTCGACGCGCTTCTTGTTGGCAGCGCCAACGAGACCTACATCGACGCGTTCAAGCAGTCCGCCGACTACCCGAGCTTCCAAGCCCGGCTCGAGTTTGTGCGGATGCCGTACCTGCGCAATTTCCGTACGGAGGAGCGCATCTACCAGGAGCAGATCACCGGCGCGGAGATCGGCAAGCCCATCGCGCCCTACGCGTCCCTTGTCGCGTCACTGTGGGCCGTGCTGACACGACTGGTCCGCCCGCGTGCAGAGCGCTACGACGAAGAACTGCGCGAGGTGATCGATTCGCTGACCCCGCTCCAGAAGGCCGACCTCTACGCCGAGGGGATCGTCCCTCTTGGGCTCTCGCCTGAGCTCGGGCGGAGGCTGCGCCGCGCGGTCCCGGACATGATGGACGAGGGCAGCGAAGGGGTGGCGTACGAGGGCCGCTTTGGCGCCTCGCCGCGGCTGATGAAGACCACGATCCGCAACGCCGCGCAGAACCCGGACTACCCCCATCTGTCGCCGCTGGCGATCCTGGAGGAGCTGCGCCGGCTCGCGCGACAGAAGGACGTGTACCCGTTCCTGAACCTGGAGCCCGAGGGCGGCTACCGCGCCTACGGGGACTTTGTGGACACCGTCCACTCCCGCTACCTGGATCTCATCGACGCGGACGTTCGGTCCGCCATGGGGCTGGTGACTGAGGAAGAGTACGAGCGCTTCTTTGAGAAGTACGTCGAGCACGTCACGCACTGGGTCAAGAAGGAGACCATCTACAACGCGGCCACGGGCACCTCGACACCGCCCGACGAGAACTTCATGGTCGACGTGGAGCAAAAGCTCGGAGCCAGCGGTGGCGCGGAGACCTACCGCGGCAACCTGATGGGCAACATCGCAGCCTGGAGCATCGACCACCCGGGCGAGCCGCTGCACTACCCAACCATCTTCGTCCGTCAGCTCACGGCGCTGCGCCAGAGTTTCTACGACGAACGGCTGGACCAGGTGCGGCGGGTCAAACAGAACATCCTCGCCGTCCGTTCCGGCGAGGGAAATTCGCTATCACCGGACGAATTGACACAAGTCCACACCACCATCGCCAACCTGCGCGAGCAGTTCGGACACACTGAGGAGAGTGCCCACGAGGTTGTTGTCCACCTGCTGCAAGAGCGGTACGAAGGGCCGCTTTGACACGGCACGGACGCGCGAGGACAATCATCGCCGCACTTTCCAGATCAATTGATCCAGGAGCTACCATGAAACACGCCATCTCCACATTGTGCGTCGCCGCGCTGCTCTTGACGGGCGCAGCGGCCAGCGCCGACGACCTTGGCAAAATGCGGGACAAGGTCGAGGTCTACACCCTGAAATTGGCCGACCTCGAAAAGTCGGACAAGGAGCAGACTGCGCTCAAAGACATCAAGCTCACGGAGCGTTGGTTGTCCGAGGCACAAGCGCAGATTGCCAAGGAAGAAGAGGACGTCGCCAAGCGCTACCTGCGCCGCGTGGAAGTCAGCCTCGAGATGATCGCGCTGGTCATCGACGCTGGGAAGTCGGAGAAGAGCGCCTACGAGCGCGAGTCCGCGGCCATCGCGATGGAGAAGGAGGCCAACGAGGCCCAGGTGCTGGTCACCCAGACCGAGACCAAAGAGAAGAAGCTCAACCAGGAACTCGGCGAGCTGCGCAAGACCCTGACGGTTGACCCGAAAAAGGGAGGCTCCAAGTGACGACCCGACTCAACGCCCTGCTGATGGGCACTCTCGTGTTCGCCATCGTCGGCTCGCTGGCCTGCGCGCCTCCGCCCAAACCCAAAGAGATGGTGGAGTTCGAGGCTCTGCGGGCCTCCAAGTACACCAAGCGCATCCAAGAGCTCGAAGAGGCCAAGAAGCTGCTGGCGGAGAGCGAGCAGTTCTACGTCATCGCCCTGGAAGCGTACGACGACGAGGAGCTTGAGCGCGTCGAGGAGTACTCGATCCTCGGCATGATGAAGTACCGCGGCGCCGAGTCCATCGCCAAGAAGAAGGACGCCAAGGCCCGCGTCGGCGCGGCCAACGACAAGTTCACGCGGTTCCAGAAGATCCGCAACGACCACAACACGCGCCGCGAGCTCCTGGACAAGGCCGTGGCGAGCCTCGCGCGGGAGAAGGATCTTCTCAACCAGCAGATCGACCGCCGCTTTGAGGACGAGACCGCCGCCGCGCGCGCCGAGCGCGAGAAAGCACTTGCCTCGCTCATCAAGCAGGCCAGCGACGAGATCACCAAAGCGGAGCTCGCACAGAAGGACGCGGAGGGCATGCTCGCGCCCAAGCACGCGGCCGGCCCCTACAACCGCGGTACCAACAACCTGCAGGCCGCCAAGAAGTTTCTGGACCTCGGCACCAAGGAGTCCGCGCCCAACAAACTGGAGACCGCAGCCAACTACGCCCGAGACGCGCAGCGAGACTTCAACAAGGCCAAAGAAGAGGCGAGCGCCATGTTCAACAAGGAGCAGGAGACGCTGGCCACAGGCAAGATGAACGACGAGCTGGTGGAGGACGCCCAGAAGATCTTCCCCGGCATGGTCAAGGAGGAGGGTCGGGGCTGCGTCATCATCGTAGACTCGCTTTTCAAGCCCAAGAAGGCTGCAGTGGACACGAACCGGCTCTACCTGCTGGAGAACGTCCTGACGATGGTCAAGAAGTACCCCAGCTACAAAGTGCTCGTGGAGGGACACACGCAACCGCGCGGCAACTCCGCCAAGAACATCGCGCTCAGCCAGACGCGGGCGCAGGTCGTGCGGGACTACTTCTTTGAGCGCAACATCCCCGTCGAGCGGCTGCTCACGGTGGGCAAGGGCGGGGACTACCCCGCGTTCACGGACCGGAAGGAGCGCAAGCGCAACGACCGCGTGAACATCGTCTTCCTGTTTCCCCGCTGAAATTGCACGGCGCACCGCAGGCGGTAGTCTGTACGGGTGCGCCATCTCTCCCCCATCCTCCTGCTTGCCCTCGTCGCCTCCGGCTGCATTGCCGGTGGCAGCGCCGGCACTCTCCAGACCGGACCCCTGCAAGGTGTCCGCGCCGGTGAGACGGCCGACGTGAGCGTGGAGCGCCGCGGCTACGTCGTCGGCACAGCGTTCGACTTCCGCGCCGTGCGGGTGGTCTCCAGCCTGGAGATGGTCCAACGGGAACGCGCCGCCACGTGGTCTCCAGGCATCACCACGGACCGGTCCTCCGTCGAGGCAAAGTACCAGGAGCGGCGCGTGATGCGCCTGGACGTGCCCCTGCTGACGCTGTGGAACCTCAAGGGCGGCGGCCTCGGGTACCCGGGCATCCTGCCCAACCGGCACACCATCGATCTCTGGGCGCGCGGCGGCACATCCGACATCCTGCAATTCGACAACGGCGGCTTCGGCGGCGCAGCGCTGACCTATTACCGCGCCGGCTCGTTTGCGGTCAGCCTCACCGTCGATCGCTGGTCCGAACCTACGTCGGTGCGCGGCCTCAACGCCGAGGGGTACCAGACGTATGAGGGCGACGCCGGCGGGTGGGTCATGGGATTGGAAGTTACCCTGGCCGCGGGCGAATACGCTCTCACCGCGTTCGAGTGGCTCGTGGATCGCGACGACGACGCGCGCAACATCCGGCGAGCTGACTCCCTGCGCCTTCCGTGGCAGAGCCCGGCGGAGGCTGGCGCGAGCGATTGAGGTTGCAGGGCGACCCGGCGCGTGCATACTCCAACTCATGGTGGACGAGGCTCGAACGGACGCGGATGCGGAGGCGCGCGACGACAATGTGATCGACGTGCGCGTGCGCTTGCCCGGTGGCCTCCACACACGGGACGCCATCGAGGGCCGGCACTCGCGGCTGGGACGCTCCGAGACCGGCGATTCGCTCACCGAGCTGCCCGTCACCGTGTCCATCCCGTCCATCAAAGGCGAGGTGATGCGGCGCCTGCGGGAAGGCGCCCCTCGCGACGACGACGATGAGCTCCGCTTCGACGGCGACGAGTCGTTTGAGCTCGTTGAAAAATCGGAAGCTGGCGCAGTAGCCATCGCCCTGGTTCTCCTCGAGAACATCGGCCGCAACAATGGGACCCGCGTCCCCATGCGCACCGTCCGCGCCCTGCTCGAGCGCCTCCTGCCCACGCTGTCGGCGCGAGAATTGATGGGCGTCGAGCGCGAGGCATACCGCACGATGCAGTGGGTGGGAGAGGCCATCGATCCCGCCATGGACGACGTCGACCCGGCCCCACCCGAGCGCGAAGGCCCAGAGACGCACCTGGAATTGATCCGAAGGGCCATCGAGAACGTATTCGATCTGGAGATGGAGTACTTCACGGGCGCGCGGACCGAGTTGACGCGCCGCCGCATCACGCCGCACAGCGTCGAGGCCGAGCGCTACCTCCACGCGTATTGTCACAAACGGCAGGACGACCGCGTGTTCCGCCTCAGTCGCATCGGCCGCATCTGGCCCAGCGACGGCTACGTGGCACCGCCCAAAGTCGCACCACCCGTGGTGCCCAAGCACCCCGGCTCCCAGCTGAGCCTGATTGCAGAAGAGGACACAGACACTTGAGCGAATTCTCCACCTCGCTGACCCGCGAGTTCATCGAAGCGCTGCCCAAAACAGACCTCCATGTCCATCTGGACGGGTCCCTTCGCCTCCAGACGCTCATCGAGCTGGCCAAGGACCGCAACGTTGAGCTGCCGTCCTACACGGAGGAAGGCCTCACCGATCTCGTTTTCAAGGCGCGCTACGGCAGCCTCGCCGAGTACCTGCACGGCTTCCAGTACACGTGCGCGGTGCTCCAGGACGAGGAGGCGCTGGAACAGACCGCCTACGAGCTGGCCTGGGACAACATCAACGAGGGCGTGCGGTACATCGAGCCCCGTTTTGCTCCGCAGCTGCACGTCAACGAGAAGGTCCAGATTCCCCGCGTCCTGCTGGCAGTCCACCGCGGACTCAAGCGCGCCAAGGAAGAGTTCAACCGCAGTGAGGCCGTCATGTCCGGCGGTGAGCCGGGCTTCGAGTACGGCATCATCGTCTGCGCGATGCGGTACTTCAACCAGCATTTCAGCGCTTTCTACGCCGACCTGCTCAAGGTGCACCCGTACACGCCGGAGAAGAAGCTCTTCGGGATGGCGTCGCTGGAACTTGCGCGCGCAACGGTGGCCGTGCGCCGCGAGTTTGGCATCCCAATTGTGGGCTTTGACCTCGCGGGCGCCGAGGACGGCTACCCCGCAGATGACCACTGCGAGGCGTACGACTACGCGCACAAACACTTTCTCAAGAAGACCGTCCACGCGGGCGAAGCGTACGGCGCCGAGTCCATCTTTCAGGCCATCACGGACCTGCACGCCGACCGCATCGGGCACGGTTTCAACCTGTTCAGCCCCTGGATGATTCGCGACGGCCACATCGACGACAAGACGGCCTACATCCGGGAGCTCAGCGAGTACATCGCCGACCGACGCATCACGATCGAGGTGTGCATCACCTCCAATCTGCAGACCAATCCCAACCTCAAATCCCTGCAGCACCACGCGTTTGGCGACTTCATCAAACACCGGCTCAGCGCCACCATCTGCACGGACAACCGCCTGGTCTCCAACACGAGCGTGTCGCAGGAGTGGATGCTGGCCATCAACACCTTCCGCCTCACGCCCGCGGACCTCAAACACAGCATCGTCTACGGGTTCAAGCGCTCGTTCTTCCCAGGCTCGTACCTCGAAAAGCGGGCCTATGTCCGCAAGATCATCGACTATTACGAAGTGATCGAAGCCAAATTCGGAATCCAGCCCGAGCCCGAACACGACGATGCGTAGAAGCGCTTCATGGGGATTGCTGGCGGTGGCAATCTCACTGGCGGCCTGCGGCTGCGCGGAGGAGACCGAGAAGCCGTCCTCCAGCGAGCCGACCCAGCGCGAGCTCTTGTTGGGCAAATGGCTCCTGCCCGGAGGGGGCGTCGGCGACCGACGCTACAGCTTCGAGGACGGCGGGACATTCACGCTGGAGGTGGACTCGGTCGGCGGCACAGACACCTCCACCTCCACGGGCACCTTTACCCTCGACGACAGCCACAGACTGACCCTCGCGTACGAGCAGCAGGGGGTCGCGCTGCGCCCCGTCGAGACCATCTATGTCAGCCAGACACAACTCGTGATAGGAGGCGTCCTCGTCGCCCAGGACGAGCCCGAGACCATCGTGGGGACCTGGTACAGCTGGCGTGTGAACGAGACGGGCGGCGCCGTGTCTTCGGCCACGCGGACCATCGAGTTTGGCGACGGTGGATTCGGCTCACTGTCGACGGTGGTCGAACGTACGACGAACGGGGTCGCGGAGGAGCCCCAGACCAGCACCGGCTCGGTCCGGTGGAGCGGGGAGGGCCCGTACCAACTCACCGGCGACCTCAGCGGAACCTACACGCGCGACGGGGACCTCCTGGTCGATCTGGGAGGCGCCTTCCAACGCAGTGAGTGACCCCCTGGCCAGACTGGGCCCGTTTGACATCCACCGGCGCATCGCCGTGGGCGGAATGGGCGAGGTGTATGGCGGCGTTCACCGCGACACGGGGCTCGACATCGCCGTAAAGGTGCTGCGCACCGAGCGCGCGGATTCCAGCAGCATGGTGGCGTTCCGCGACGAGGCGCAGGCTGTCGCCTCCCTGGACCACCCCAACATCATCCGACTGTTTGACTACGGCACCGTCAGCGAGGCCGTCGCCGCCGAGTCGCGCGGCGTCCTCGAGGCCGGGAACCCATTCCTCGTCATGGAGTACCTGGACGGCGGCAACCTTGGCGCAGTCCGCGACGAGATGGACTGGCTGGGGCTGCGACGCATGCTCGCCCAGCTGCTCGATGGGCTGGCGCACAGCCACGCCCGCGGCATCGTTCACCGCGACATCAAGCCTGGCAACATCCTGCTGGCAGACGGAGACCGCCAGCGTCCGCTCATCAAGCTCACGGATTTTGGGATCGCGCACGGGTTTCAAGAGACCTTGCCCCCCACCATGGCCCGCGGCGCCCACGGGACGCTGCGGTACATGGCGCCGGAGCAGTTCCTCGGCAAGTGGCGAGACTACGGCCCGTGGACGGACATCTGGGCGGTGGGCGTCGTGGCGTTCGAGATCGTGTGCGGACGTGCCCCGTTCTTCGCCATCTCCATTGGCGAGCTCGTGCAGATGACGCTCAACCAGCCCCCCGGACCCCTCGAGCCGCGCTTTACGGTGCCACCGGGGTTTGAGATGTGGGTCCGGCGTTGTTTGACCAAGAACCCGCGCAAGCGATTCCGGTTTGCGGCGGAGGCACGCTGGGCGCTGGACGTCATGGACCCCGAGTACGACGTCCAGATCGATTTCTCCGGCGCCGTCCAGCCCATCGCCGTCGGCACCGCTCCCACGACACTTCGGGTCTCCACCAACCTGGACCGACCGCCAGTGCAACGGACCTGGAGACACCGCCGCGACGTGCCGCAGCCTCCGCCCCTGCCCGGCGCGGGCCTGGGTTTGGTGGAGCTGCGCGACCTCCCGCTGGTGGGACGGGAGCCCGAGCGGGACGCGCTCTGGGAGGCCTTCACGGAGGTCGAGCAGGCGCGGTGCGTCCGGATCGCGGTGCTGCGTGGCCCCATGGGCGTTGGCAAGTCGCACCTGGCGCGCTGGCTGGTTCGACACGCCCACGAGGTGGGCGCGGCGGAGGTCCTGTGGACGAGCCACTTCGCAGACGGAGGGGAGCGCCACGGACTGCGCGCGATGGTAGGCCGCCTGCTGCGGTGCACGCAGACCTCCCACGACGAAGTGGAGGAGTTGGCCCTGGCCCTGTGCGACCACCTTGGCAAACCGGATCCCGAGTGGGCGCGCGGTATCGCCGATTGGCTCGCCCCCACGCCGCGCGCGTCGATGTCGATGACGTTCTCGCCGGGCGAGTACAAGCCGCTGCTTCGGACACTGCTCAAGCGACTGAGCCGCGACCGACCGGTGATTGCCTGGCTCGACGACGTGCATTGGGGCGCCGATTCGCTGGAATTCGTCCAGTACCTGCTCGACAGCGACACGACCTCGCCCGGGCCAACGGACATCGGCCCCGTCCTGTTTCTCGTGACCGCGAGGGAAGAAGATCTGGCGCAAGCCCAGGAATCGTCGCCCCTTCTGAACAAGATCTCGCAGGACCGAGCCACAAGCACCATTCCCGTCGGTCCCCTTGAGCAGGGGGAGCACATCGCATTTGTGCAGGGCCTGCTGGGTCTGGCGCCGCGGCTCGCTGCAGAGGTGGCCGCCCGCAGCAACGGCAACCCGATGTACGCGGTGCAGGTCGTGCGGGAGTGGCGGCAGAAGGGCGTCTTGCGTCCCGGAAAAGACGGCTTTGAGGTCTCGCGTATCCACGCGCTGCCGGCGTTGCCGGAGAGCCTCGCTGAGGTCTGGGATCGGCGCGTCGATCAGCTGCTCAAGACGCTGCCCCCCGGCAGTGACGTGGCCCTCAACATCGCCGCCATCCTCGGGATGGAGGTGGAGCTCGATCTGTGGCGCGTCGCGTGTGCGCTCAATCACGTCACGCCAGCCTTTGAACTCGTCGTCCTCCTCTACACCAACAAGCTCGCCGAGCCGCTGCCCACCGGCTGGACCTTTGCGCACAATATGCTGCGCGACTCCCTGATGCGACGCGCCCACGGCAGCACGGACTGGCACCGCCTCAACGCGGCCTGCGCCAGCGCGCTTCGGAGCGGCGCCGAGGCGTCCGGCGCTGCCATAGACGACCGGCGACTCGGGCGGTTCCTGCTGGACGCAGCGCAGCCTGGGGACGCGGTGGCACCGCTCATCGCCGCGGCATCGGTCGCCAGCCACCGGGGCGAGTTTACGGACGTGTTGGCGATCTTGAGGCTGCACGAGACGGCGCTGACGCGCGCGGGCGCTCCAGTGACGGACCCGCGGTGGGGTCAGAACCTGGCCCTCCAGGCGATGGTGCACAACCAGTTGGGCGCCACAGACATGGCGGCCACCGTCTGCGACAGGGTCAGAGACCACGACGGCCAGCCGGGTTGGGATCCCTGGATCGGCGCGGTCACACGCATCCTCGGGCACCTTCACTACCGCCGTGGCGCGCACGACGAAGCGGAGCAGACCTTCTGGCTGGCCGCCATGCGCGCCGACAAATGCGGTGACCTCGAGCTCCACGTGGACTGCTTGCGGTCCGTGGCCCACCTGCGGGCCATCCGGGGTGACCACGCCTCGGCGGTGGAGGTTGTGAACGAGGCGGTCGCGCTGTCCGAGCCCACCCACCCCGGGCGTCAGTGGGCGGCAGCCCTGACGACGCGGGGCATCATCCGAAAAATGCACGGGGAGTACGACGCTGCCGAGAACGATCTGCGCCAAGGGATGGAGGCCGCAAGGGACGCAGACCTGCGGACCGACTACGCGCATGCGCTCAACGCGCTCGGCGGGATCTTCTCCATCCAACGCCGCTGGGATGAGGCGGAGGCGGCCTTCCGTGAGGTGCTCTCCGTGCGCGCCGCCATGGGCATTCGGTCCACAGTGGAGGCTATGAACCTGGCCCAGGTGCTCAACTCCACCGGAAGGCGCGTGGAGGCTGGCGTGCTGCTGGAAGCCGCCATCGAGACCATCCATCGCCAAGGCCCCCGCAACGTCCTGGCGCAGGCGCTGCTCCTGAGGCTACCCTGGCGCGCCCAGTTCCGTGACTGGGCCGGTTGGGACGTGGATTTCTCTCACGCAGTGGAAGACAGCCAGGCGCGCGCCCATGGGGCCGCGGCGCTGGCCGACGCCGCCGAGCATGCAGGTGAGGTCACGCTGGAGTGCGGAGACCCGGAGCGAGCCCGGCGGGCGCTGGAGTACGCACGGCGGCTCTACTCGTCCCTGGCCGACACCGACTCCATCCAACGCGTGGACGGCTTCATCCTGAAATCACTCGCAGAATGAGGGCCTCGGTCTCGCGCTGACGGGAGCGAAGCACGGGCGCAAACGGCGGCGTCACGAAGACGCGCGTCTTTTTGACCACCCGCAAGAAGTCCGTCGCGATTCCCTGGACCAGCCCACTGACCTGCGTGAGCGCCACGCGGCGGTCCTGGGCGAGCGCCGGAAACACAACCTCGATGTCCTCGAGCGTGTCCTTGTCGCGGGGCGGGGTGTCGAGCACCACGTCCCCGTCCTGCAACTCCAGGCCAAAGTGCGAAGCCATCTCCGCGCGCAGGCGACCGGTCAGATCGCGGATGCCGCCGGCGTCGAGCGCCATGACGGTGTCGTGTGCATCGGTGTAGACGGCATCGTCAAAAATCCGGCTGAGCGTGAACACGCGCTTGTGGAGGCGCCGTCGATGGTGGGTGATGCCGCTGAGCAGCGAGGAGGCCATGGAGCCATCCGGCGACAGGGTCCACAGCCACTCGAGCATCTCGTCGTCGCTGCGGGCCAGCAGCTCCTCGAGCCGCTCATCGCTCGTCCCCAGGATGCCGCGCGACTGCAAGTCCCCGAGAGCGGCCTCGACCATGGCGGACACGGAACGGACCGTATGGTGCCAATAGGCCTCGCTGAACATGGTGTAGCGGCCAAAAAGGAACACCTCCGCCGGCGTCTTACCCTTGGCGGTGATGGCGATGCTGCGCCCGTCGCCGCGGACCGTCAGGCTGTCCAGAAGGCGACCCCTGTCGTAGCTGCGGCCGTAGGGAACGCCCAGGTGCAGGCTGTCGCGCTCCAGGTAGTCCATCTTGTCCGCGTCCAGCCCGCTGGAGACGATGCTGCCGAGTAAGGCATCCACGTCGCGCTCGTGGGCTGCGGGCTTCTGGACCACAAGGCGAATGACGCGCTCCGGGTCGATGCCCCAATCGTCCGCCAGGATCGCCGCAATGGGCCGCGGCCCGCGCCACTGCTCCAGCTCCCCGCGTATGATGAGCGCCGCGACGTCCTCGTGCCGCGGGGTCTCATTGCCCTTGAGGTGCAGCGCCTCCAGGCTGTGCGCCATCGGATAGTGGCCAATGTCGTGCAACAGGGCCGCAGCCAGCACGGCGAGGGCGTCGGCGGCCGTGACACGATCCGCAAACGCCGGCACTTGTGACAGGTGCTGAAGGTATTGTCCGGCGGTGTGGAAGACGCCGATGGAGTGCTCAAAACGGGTGTGGGTGGCGCCCGGATAGACCAGGTTGGTCGGTCCCAATTGCCGAACCTGCCGCAGCCGCTGGAACGCAGGGTGGTCCACCACGGCGGCGACCCGCGGCGTCAGGACCGCGTTGTGGATGGGCGGCAGCCGCACAATGGCCTGGCCCGCACCCAGCCCGAGCTCGGGCAGCTCAGCCAGCCACATGCAGCATCTCGCGAACCTCCGCGGGGGTCGCCGGCTCCCTTCCGACCTCCCGCGCGATCCCGACGATGCATTCCACCAGCGGACCGTTCCCGCTGACCTTGTCGCCGTTCGGGAGGTAGAAGGTGTCCTCGACGCCGGTCCGCAGGTTCCCCCCGAGCTCGGCGACGCGGCGGTGCACATCCCAGACCTCGGTCCTGCCAATCACGATTCCCTGCCAGGATGTGCCTTCGCGGACCTCGTCCACCAGGATCGGGAGCAGGTCCTCGCGCGCGGGCATGCCGCTGGCCACGCCCATCACGAAGGATGCGTGGGCGGGCGCGTCCAGAATGCCCGCGTCCACAAACATCCCGATGGAGCGGACGATGCCCAGATCGAAGCACTCACACTCGGGCGAGATGTTGAGCTCGCGCATCACCCCCGCAAAGCGCTCGATCTTGTCCACCGGGTTGTCGAACAACATCGGCGGCCACGCCCAGCGCCCGTCCTTGCGCGTCCGCAGGTAGTTGAGCGTGCCGGCGTTGAGGGCCGCCGCCTCGGGACGGGTCCGCTCCAGACAGGCTACGGGGCCCGAGATGTCGTCCCCGACGACGCCGGTGGATTGGTTGATGAGGATGCCGGGACACGCCGCGCGGATGGCGTCGCACACGGCTTCGGCCACGTCCGGGTCCCACGACGGCATCCGTCCCATTCCCGGCGCCTGGTTCCGGTAGTGGATGTGTACGATGGAGGCCCCCGCGTCGTAGGCGGCCTTTGCCTCTGACGCCATCTGCGCCGGCGTGACCGGGACAGGATGCTGGTTGGGGTCCGTAAGAACGCCCGTGAGGGCGCAAGTAACGACGACTTTGTCCATGCGCACAGCCTGCCTTCTGTGGGGCGGGCAGGCAAGCCTCCGCGCGCGCGCCCACGCCCGCATGCGCGCCGGCGACGCGTAGCACGGGCGCCACTGACCACGGCTCGCCAAACTGCTACACTGCCGGCGTGAAAACGCCCACTTGCATACTCGTCTCCGCGCTCGTGGCTCTGGCCGCGTGCAGCGATCCGGCAGACACCCCAACCACGCCGCACAGTTTCGACCCGCCGGACGCCGTCGTGGACGTACCATCAGGCGATGTGGACGAGCCGGACGGTGGCGAACCGGACGCAGACCCGGACGTCCCGACCGAACCCGGCCGGACCCTGCCCACGAGCTGGACCGTGTACGTTGAGGCAGACGCGCCGCCCGCGGTGCAGTGGGCCGCCGAGGACCTCGCCAGCTACCTCCAACAGATGGGGTGGACCGCCGCGGTAGAACGGGACCCGCCTCCGACATGCGCCGAGGGACTGGGCCAGATTCTGCTTCCGGGCCAGCCCATCGCTGACGCCACACCCCAGACGTGGTCCATGGCCGAGCAGCAATGCGACTCCGGCGTGCGCGTCACCCTCGCCGGCGGAGGGCTGCTGGGCCGACAATACGCGGTCTATGAGTTCCTCCACCTCCTCGGCGTGCGCTTCTTTCACCCCGAACAGGAGTACGTTCCCGAGGCGCCCGTCTGGCCCGCGGCGCCCATCTCGCGCCAACACACGCCAGACTTCCGTCTGCGCAGCGTCAGCCTGCACCTGACCCACCCGCTGGAACTGGGCGACGCCTTCCGGGACGGCGGTCCCGAGCTCGAGCCCGAGGCCGTGCGCTACATCGACTGGCAGCTCAAGAACCTCGCCAGCGTTGGCCACGGTGGCGTCGGGACCGGCGAGAACCGCAGCCACGGGATCGACCGCGGCTTCCCCATCGACGCAGGCTTCAGCCTCCACAACCAACAGCAAGGCGGGCGGGCCGTCTACGACCCCGACGACG
>CALBXO010000029.1 GCA_937890335.1 uncultured Pseudomonadota bacterium
CGGGAGGTGATGCCATTTCGGGCGTTCGACCGCGTGATGGACGAACTCGCGCTGCGGCTCGGCGGAATGATCGAGGCCAAGACCGGCCAGCTGGACGATGCCATCGCCGCGCTCGCCCGCGTCTTCCCAACTCTCGAGGCGGTCTACCCCCAGGAGCGGGGCCGTCGCGCCAACGCGGCCGGGCGACACGTCGGTGCAATCGGGGCCGAGCCGGATCCGCTGGAGCTGCGCCGCCGCGCGCTGCGCGGCGTCCTGGAGATGGTGCGGCTTCTGGGTATGCGTTCGCCCATGGTGGTCATCGTGGACGACCTCCAGTGGACCGATCAGGACAGCATCGACGTGCTGATGTCGCTGGCGAAATACGCGGGGCGCGAGCGATTGTGCCTCGTGGGCCTGTACCGCCCCGACGACGTGAGCGCGGATCACCCACTCCAGCAGTTCCTGGACCAACAGCACGCCCATGTGGACCATGTGCGCCTGGGTCCGCTCGCCGCGGACGCCGCAAGCAACCTCGTCCGGCAGATCGTCGGGACCACGGCGCCGGCGCGCCTGATCGAGGACATCGTCAACCAGACCGAGTCCCAGCCCTACTTCTTGGTTCAGATGGCCCTGGCGGTGCGCCAGAGCGGCGCCTCGCATGCGGAGAAGTCGAGCCTTCAGGATCTGCTGCTGGGGCGGATTGAGGCACTTGGAGACGGGGCGCGAAGGGTCCTTGAGATCGCGGCGCTCAGCGGCGGAGCCACCCCTCGATGGCTGCTCAAAGTGGCCAGCAAGCTCGACAACCAGCCGTTCAACGTGGCGATGCTGACCCTGCTGCGCGAACATATGTTGCGCCCCACAATCGCCCAGCCCATCTCGGAAAATGACTCCATGGTCGCGGGCTCAGGCCGGTGGGGCGCCGTCGCCTACGACATCTACCACGACAAGATTCGCGCCGGGGTCATCGACGCGATGAGCCCCGAACGGCGAGCCCGCCGTCACCTCGCCGTGGCCGACGCGCTCGAGTCCCGAATCTACGACGACGTCATCCGAGACGTCGGCCGGACCGTCGCCTCCATCGCAGTGCACGCACGGGCCGCCGGAGACCTGGAACGTGCCCGCGAGTATGGCGTCAAGGCCGCCGAGAGCGCCGCGGACAAGCTCGCGTTTGCCGCCGCAGCCGGCGACTACGAGGCGCTCCTGGCCGACCCGGATTTTGCCCCCGAAGTTCTCGTGCGCGCCGGGCATCTGCAGCGCCTGTCCAACCTGTATGAACTCGTCGGTGACTACCACGCGGCTGCCCAGACCTTGCGCCGAGCCGTGGAGCTTCTGGAAGGCCAGAGCGGCCTCACGACCTCCGGGCCGGCCCCGCTGGAGCTGCGCAAGGCGTGGCTGGAGCTCGGAGCAGCCCTGATGAGGGTCGGCGATGTCGAGGGTGCGGCGGGATATCTCGACCGCCTGCTCCTGCCCCTGCAGATGCGAACGATTCGCCCGCTCGAAGAGGCGCTCGGTGTGCTGCGTCCACTCCGGATTCAGAGTTTTCTATGGCGCCTGGTGCCGGACAATTGGTTCCGCCACCCGGCCAGCGAGGAAGACGTTTTTGACCTGGAGATCCTGCGCGTCGCGTTCGAGAGCCTCGGGCTGGTGCACCAGCTGGCACTCCCGGAGGCCATGCTGCGGTACTCCCTGCGCGCCCGCCGACTGGAGGGAGCCGAGTTCCGCCGGCGCGCGCTGGTCTTCGAGGTCGGCATCGACGCGCTCCTGGCACGGTCGGAGAAGGACGCAGCAAAGTGCCACGCAAAGCTCGACGCCGCCGGTCGCTGGAGCGCCGAGGCCCCGCTGGAGTTCGGCGCCGTCTACTCCGAGGGCATGCGCGGCTACGTCGAGTACCGCGCAGGCCGTTGGGCCAGCGCTGAATCCCACCTGGTGCCGGTGGTAGACCGGCTCGAGGCCGAGGGGATCGGTCGCCGCTGGGACGCCTTTTTTGCCGGGTCTTGCTCCTGCGCGGGAAGATGTGGAGTGGCGACCATGACGGCGCGCTCAGCCTTGCCCAACGCGTGATGGAGACCGCTGGTGACGACGTTGCTCGGTATTCTGAGGGCGCCCACGTCGCGACCGCGATCCATGTGCGCTGCGCCCGTTGGGATGACGCCGAGCACTTGCTCGCCGAGTGGGAGCCGCGGGTACCCCAGACCCCGCCCAACCGCCTGACCTTTGGCTACGAGTGCCTCCGCGCCCACCTGGCGATCGGCAGAGGCGATCCCGGCGACGCCCTCGTCCGGCTCCGGTCGCGGGACGCCGCAGTGCAGCAGACCGGGTCTCTCCTCGCGCCCGTGAATCTCGGCGACTGGCTCTGGCCCCACGTGGAGGCCGCCTGTGCCTTGCTGCACCGAGGAGAACTCGCGCCCGCACGGCGCGCTGAGGCGGTGGGCTGGGCAAAGACCATCGCCAACCAGACCCCGGCCTTCATGCATCCCATTGGCCACCGAGCCCTGGCCGCGCTCGACCCATCCGGTGCGCACGTCAGCGCGGCGCTCGAGCAGAGCGCAGCCGGTACCGTCCCGTACGTTCGCTACCTGGCGTTGGAGGCGGCGGTGGCCAGCGGTGAGAAGAAGTGGTCAGCGGAGCTGTCTGCCATCTCGCAAAAACACGGTTTCATGCCGCCGTGGACGAGAGACTGACACTGCGCTCGGGTAGCCCGATCTGAGGAACGGCGGTCAAGCGGGCGTCCCTGTCAGCTGGCGTCAAACCGCTGCCACAGCCACCAAACGCATCCTGCGGCCAACGCCGTCGCCAGAGTGAAGAACCCAACTGCAGCTGTCCCTGCGGCGGTCACCGAGGTCGCGCCGAGCAGCGCGAAACAACCCTCGACGGTTCCCGCAGACACCGCGATGTACACCAGGCCGTAACCCAACCCGCGCAACATCCCATCCGCTCGTCCGCGCGCGCTGAGAAGCCGCCCCAGCCGAAACGCGACGAACACTCCCATCAGTAGCTGGAGACCGCGCACCAGCGAGACGATGGCCTCAGTGTACGCGACCCCGAGTTCGTCGGGGTTCACGCCATCCCAGTCGCTGTGGATGCGGCCTGTGCTTCGCGGATCTTACGCGCCTTCTCGACCTCAGCGCCCATGCGCCCGGTGACGATCAGCAGCCACATCTTCCAGTCGCCCATGAAGCTGTACACGGGTTGTTTGAAGGATGCCGGCTTGTTCTTCTCGATGAAGAAGTGACTGATCCAGGCCGGTCCGTAGCCGCTGACCACCCCAACGGGAATCAGCCAGTAGTGGCCGGTGACAACGCCAGCGATGGCCAGCGCTGCCCCCAGAGACGTGCCCACGAAATGGAACCAGCGGGTCGCCGGAAGGGCATGCTCCATTACGTAGAACGGCCAGAATTCCTCGAATGTATCGAATTTCCCCTGTGCCATCAATTCACCGTATGGTCATCCGCGACGCGTTTCGAAATCAGCCATGAACTCGGCCAACAGCTGGACGCTCGCCTCCGGCATGGCGTTGTAGATCGAAGCGCGGCATCCACCCACAGACCGATGCCCCTTGAGGTTGACCAGGCCGTGCTCCATCGCCTCGTTGACGAACGCCGTGTCCAGTTCGTCCGTCGGCAGACGGAAGCTGACGTTCATGCGGCTGCGGCTGTCGGACTGGGCGTGGCCGCGGTAGAAGCCGCTGCCGTCGATTCGGTCGTAGATCAGCGCGGCTTTCGCCTCGTTGCGCTGCTGCATCTGCTCCAGACTTCCCTGTGCAGCCACCCATTTGAGCATCAGCCCGAGCATGTAGATCGCGAACACCGGCGGCGTGTTGTACATGGACCCCTTGTCCGCATGGGTCTTGTACTTCCACATCGTGGGCAGGTCCCTGGGTGCGCGCGAGAGCGCATCCCGGCGCACGATCACCACCGTCACGCCCGCAGGCCCCATATTCTTCTGCGCACCGGCAAACACCAGGTCATGGCCGTCGAAATCAAACGGTTTGCTCAGGATGTCGCTGGAGGCATCGCAGACCAGGGGCACGTCGGACGTGGGGGCGCTCGCCCATTGGGTCCCGTAGATTGTGTTGTTGCTCGTGTAGTGCAGGTAGCCGGCGCGGGGGTCCCGGTTGATCTCCGTGGGAATCCGGTCGTACCCGGTCTCCCGACTGGTGCCGGCGACACGCGCGATGAATCCGATCTTCCCGGTCTCCGCGATGGCCTTCGACGACCACGTTCCCGTGTCCACGTAGTCGGCCGACGCGCCGCCGGCGAGCAGGTTGAGCGGGACCATCGCGAATTGGGAGGATGCGCCCCCTTGTAGGAGGAGGATGGCGAAGTCATCCGGAATCCCAGCGATGGACCGCAGGTCACGGTCGACGGCCTCCATGCGCTCCACCCAAGGGCGCGCGCGGTGGCTCGTCTCCATGATGCTCATGCCAAAATGAGGATGGTCCACCAGATCGCGCTGCGCCTCCTCGAGCACCTCCAACGGGAGGATCCCGGGCCCAGCACTGAAGTTGTGAAAGCGGGTCATTGCAGCTCCACGAGGCTTACGGCCAGCACATGATTTGCGCCGCGAATCAGGTCCAGGGTTGCCTGGCACACCTCGCCGACCACCCGAATCCGGGCGATGGCGGCGCGGGCGCCGTCAAAGATGATGTTCTCCATCTCCTGTACGTTGAGCTCCGCAACGCGAAGCACGTCCAGGACGCCGGCCAGCACGCCGACTTCATCGCGGTGTCGAATGACGAGCAGGTGGGTCGCGGGTGACCGCTGACACAGGTTCACGCAATTGGGCACCACGCCGTCGTCGCGGTAGGTCTGGATCACGCGGACCGCCTCGGCGGCGACCGCCTCCTGGGACTGCGTCGTCGAGGCGCCAATATGGTGTGTGGCGAAGACGAGCTCCTCGTTGCAAAGCGGTCCCGAATAGGTGGATTCCCCGCCCGAAGGCTCGTCGGCAAACACGTCCAGCCCGGCACGAATCCCTTTGGTACGCACGGCCTCCAGCAGCGCAGCCTGGTCCACGACCTCCCCGCGCGCCGTGTTGATGAAAGTCGCGCCCGGGCGCATCGCGGCCAGGAAGTCGGCGTCGATCATGCCGCGGGTATCCGCGCACAGCGCAATATGTACGCTGACCACATCTGCCGCGGCCACATCCTGCAACGATGCCGCGGCTCGAATTCCGAGTTCCTTCGCGCGGGCGCGGGTAAGTGAGCGGCTCCAGGCCACCACCGGCATGTCAAAACCCTTGGCGCGACGCACCATCTCCAGACCGATGGCGCCAAGGCCGACCAGGCCCAGCGTGCGGCCTGCGAGCCCCTCGGCTGCGCTGTAGTGCTTCTTGCGCCAACGCCCGTCGCGCAGGTCCCGAACTGCGTTGGGGATCTGTCGATCGGCGCTCACCATCAGCCCAAAGGCCAGCTCGGCGACCGCCGCGGAGTTCTTTCCGGGACAGTTGGCGACGTAGATCCCACGCTCCGCCGCCGCGGCCACCGCGATCGTGTTGGTTCCGGCGCCAGCCCGAACGATGAGCCCCAGGCTCGCGGCGGCGTCCAGTGCGGATTCGGGTACTTGGGTCGATCGGACCACCAGAACTTCCGGATCAAACTCCTGAAGCGCCACTTCCAGCGCCGGACCCGACAGCGAGGCGTTCGTGCGCAGCGCGAAGCCCGCACCCGACAGTGTGTCCAACGCCAGAGACGGAAGCGCGTCCGCAACCAATACGCGCATCAGCGGGCCGCCCTCGGCGATGTGCCGAGCCAGCAGTAACGACCTTCGCTGCGCACGTAACCCATCCCCTCCAGCAGGCCCACTGGCGGTTCGTTGCCCGCGACCACGTAGCAGTACGGCGTGTGGCCCTGGTCCGCGAGCTGCACGGTCAGGTGCGCCGTCACAAGCCGCGCGATGCCCATCCTCCTGTGGCTTGGGAGAGTATGCATCAGCCCCATGCTCAAATCATCCCCGGTCAGCGCCCAGCTCACGAGCTGCTCGCCGTCGAAGTACCCGGAGCAGATCCCGTCGGCCAGGCGCCGGAGGATGAACTCCTGGTCGTCCATGGAGTCGGGATCGCCATAAGGCCAATGCTCGAGGATGAGCTCGATGTGATCTTCGCTGGGTTGCCCGAGGTCCAGCACCGCAGAGACCTCAGACCGCAGCTCGCTGAGGTTGACCGAGCCGGGCAGGTAGTACTGGTGGCACGGCTGGTTCCATTCCAGGTCGGCGCATTCCTCGATGAGCGCCACCAGCTCCTCCGGCACGCCGGCAAAGGCCATTGGCTTGCTCCAATGCCAGCTCAGTTCCTGGAGCAGGTGCCTGCCAATCTCCGCGTCCCGCGCGAAGAAATTCAGGAAGGGCCCGACCTTGAGCATCACCGCCGTGGGGCTGTGAAAGTTGTCCACCCGCACGTCGCGCACAGGGCCGTCCCCGTTGAGCACGCCCTGCAGCTTCAGCGTCTGGTCTCCGTAGCCCGCGAGCGCCGGGAGGATGATCTCCCGCGCCATGTCCATGTCGGCGAGAACCGGCATTGTAGCCTCGAGGTAGGGGCGGGCGCCGGGCGCCGCGCCGTCGTCAGTGAGCCAGGATCTTATACAGCACTTTGGCGAGCTGGCGGTAGTCGTCCATGCAGTTGTAGACCTGCGCGGAGATCCGGACCAGCCGCTGTGAGTCCGATGGGAAGCGGACGATGGGAACCTCGATTCCCGCCTCGAACAATGCATCCTGAAGGGGCTCGCTCGCCAGAACCCGCTTGTGCCGGTGTGCGGCGGCGGCCCCCAGCGGCAGCGCCGCCATGGACCCGACCATGTCAGCGGGGCAGGGCGGGTCGACCTCCAGCGCATCACACAACAGCGCCCGCGCGTCGAGCGCCAATTGGCGGTTGTACCCCATGGCAGCGCCCACGCCACCCGGCGCCAGCGACGCGAGAAAATCCAGCGCGTCGGCCACGGCGAGGTACGCGCTGGGGTCCGCGGTTCCCTGCCAATCGAACTCGCGCCGAAACCGGGGCCGGTCTCCCCAATGCAGCCCGGCGCCGTGGGAGATTACAAGTGGGCGCGTGCCGTCCGACACCTCGTCATCCGCGTGCAGGAAAGCAGCTCCCTTGGGCGCGCAGAACCATTTGTGGCAGTTGCCCGTGTACCAGTGCGCGCCGATGGCACCGATGTTGAGCGGCAGTTGGCCCGGAGCGTGGGCCCCGTCCACCATCGTGAGCACACCGCGCTCCCGCAACGCCGCCACCATGTCCGCTACAGGCAGAACCAGGGCCGTCGCGCTCGTGATGTGGTCCAGCAGGGCAAAGCGCGTCCGCGGTCCCACCGCCTGCAGGACGACCTGGGTCACCTCGCCGGCGTCTTTGAGTGGCCACGGCAGTTGGACGACCTGCACCGTCGCGCCGGCGCGAGCGGCGACAAACTCCATCGCGTTGCGGCAGGCCCCGTACGCCTGGTCGGTGACGAGAAGCTCATCGCCGGCACGGAGGTCCAGTCCGCGTAGGACCGTGTTCACACCCGTCGTCGCGTTGGTCACAAACGCCAACTGCCCCGAGGTCGCCCCCACGGCGATCTCCAGCCGTCGCCTGCTCGTGTCCAGGGCCTCCGCGTATTCGCGGAGGTAGAAGCGCAGCGGCTGGGACTCAAGGCGGGCGCGGTAGCGGGATTGCGCGGCCAGCACCGGGCGCGGGCACGCGCCGAACGATCCGTGGTTCAGAAACACGCACCGAGGGTCGAGCGGCCAGAGTTCGCGAAGACGCTTGCCAAACACTGCTACAGGATGCACCTCATCGCTGTTGTCGTGAACCTTCTTGCGCGCATGAGATCAAGAATTGTCGAGCTGCGGTCTGCAGGGCAGATCCTGGTCGACGAAGCGGAGCTCGCCGCGGGTGTGGCCGGCCCCCTTACCGACGCGCAGCGCGCGACGCTCGAGCGCAGCTTTGGGCTCGCTCCGATGCAGCTCGGAATTCGGCGGCTGCCGTTCGGTCGGTTGGTCGTCCTGGACCCCGCCCACCTGCACGAGGCGATCGAGGCGCTGCGGGCCAGCGTTCGCGCAGCTGGCGGCACGCGCGCGGTCGACGAGCACGGCGAGCAGGACCCGCGGATGGAGCTCGCCGCGGCCGTGCGGCTGGTGGAAACTGAGCGTGCGGTCCTCGTGTCTCTCGGCGGACGCCTGCTCCTGCACTGCCCCGCGCAAGTGACCGCAGACTGCGAGGTCGAGCTGCCGAGCGCTGGCCAGGTGGAGTGGGAGTTCGACGGAGACGGCGACACCGTTTTTGCGAGTCTGGCGACGCGCATGTCCCACGCACCGCTCTTTTCCCGCGTCCTGTCCTGGCGGCGCGGCGGCGTGTGGACGGCGAGCACCGGGGGTAGGTGCTCGGTAGAGCTTGTCGAGGAGGCAGGTCCGAGGCTGCGGCTGCGCTTTGACAAGACGGCCGAGAGCGGCGCGCGCCCACACTTCGAACAGTACGTGCAGGCGCGGCTGGAGCGCCTGGTCGAGTCGTCCACGATCCGGCGCCGAAACATCTTTGTCTGCGGCGAGTGTGAGACGAAGATCACTGAGGAGCAGGTTCGGAAACGGCGTGAGCGCGGTCTGGATTGGCTTCCTTGCAATGTGTGCGCGGCCCGCGTGTCCCTGCGCGACGAGTGGCTCCGCAACGACGACACCGCGGGCATTGCCGCCGAGCTGGACCGCGGCGCTGGCGTCGCCCGGCGCAGGGACGTCGCCAACCTCGTTCTCGCCGGGAAGCGGCTGACCGCCGACTATGACGCCTACATCGCCCACGCCGGGGCCGATCGAGACGCCGCCGTGCGCATCGCTGGTTGGGTGGAAGACCGCGGAATCCATGCCTGGCTCGATTGCTGGGAGCAGTCCCCGGTCGACGAGCACGTGTTGGCGGGTCTCCGGGTCGCGCTCGTCTTCGTCGGTCGCGACCTTGCGCTTGCGTGGGAAGACCCACAGACCCACGCCGTCCTCGAGCAGCTCGTCGCCCGGCGCTGCCCCGTTGTCCGGGTAGATCTACCCGGTCGCAAGCGTGATCCCACCTTCCCTGACTGGCTGAACCCCGTGGCCGTCGTGGATTTCGCAGTGGTAGATCCAAACCCCGTGGAAGAGTTGACCCGCTGGATCACAGGCTGGCACACAGACACAGCCCAGTAGCGCCTACTGTTCCCAGCTGGGGCGGATTGACGCCGGCCACACGGTTCGATCGTCGTGCCGGATCTCACGCAGAATCGCGCCTCGGATGTGCGCCCCCTCCATGTGCGCTCCCCGCAGATCAGCTCCCGAGAGGTTCGCCTCTCGCAAGTCGGCGCAGTGGAGGTTGGCGTTTCTCAGAGAAGCCTCGCTCAGGTCCGCCTTGCGCAGATTGACACGCAGCAGGTTCGCGCCGCTCAGGTTGGCCCCGGAGAAATACGCGCGCCGAAGAATGGCGCCATAGAGGTTCGCGCCACGAAGGTCGCAGCCGGCAAAGCCCGCGCCCCGCGCAAACGCCTGGACCAGGGACGCCGTCACCATCCGGCAGGCGTTGAATTGAGCCTCGGCCAGGTATGCCTTGGTGAAGTTCGTGTGCGTGCACTCGGAATGCCGCAGGTCCGCGCGGTACAGATTTGCGCCGCGAAAATCTGCCCCTGCCAGGTTCATCCGGCTCAGATTCTGAAGGCGCAGATCCGCACCGCGGAAGCTCTCTCCGGCGTGGTGCCCGCCGGGAAACTGCTCCTCCGGCTCCGAGAGGAAATCCTCAAAGAGTGCGTCTAGATCTGGGGTCTTGTCTGCCATCGGCTTCCTGTTCCACCTCCGAGCTTGCTAGGTTGGGCAGGCGATGTCGAGCAAGTATCAAATGGAGACCCTCGCCGTGCACGCCGGATCACCTGTCGACCCCGTCGGCGGCGCCGTTGTGACACCAATTTTCCAATCGGCGACCTTCTTGTCGGGCGGCGCCGAGAACTACGAGGATGTGCGCTATATCCGGCTGAACAACACCCCCAATCACCAGGTCCTTCACGCGCGGTTGGCGGCACTGTGCGGCGCCGAGGCAGCGCTGGTCTGCGCGTCTGGGATGGCGGCGATCAGCACCGCGCTCCTCACAGTCTTGCGCGCGGGTGATCACCTCGTCGCACAGAACTGCTTGTACGGGGGCACGCGGGCGCTCCTGGAGCGGGACGCAGCCGCGCTTGGCATCAGGACGACGTTTGTCGACGGCCGGGATCTGGACCCATGGCGCGGCGCGATCCAGGGG
>CALBXO010000030.1 GCA_937890335.1 uncultured Pseudomonadota bacterium
TGACACGATGGAGGTCGTCAATGGCCCAGAGTGTACGCAGTTCCAGGACTGGCTGAGCTTCATCGCGCGTGGGCATCGCGTCATCGGGGTCGGCAACAGCGATACGCACGGCCGCAACTCACCCCCCGGATTGCCGCGCAACTACCTGGCGAGCCCCACGGACGACCCCGCTGAGCTGACCGAGGACGGAATTCTGGACGCGACGCTGTCCGGCGATGTCGTCGTCTCATCCATTGCCTACCTGGAGATTGGCGGCCCGGCGCGTCCCTGGCAGGTGCACCAGGCGGCGCAATACGAGGCGCCCGTGCGGGTGTTGACCCCGCCGTGGGCGCAGGCAACCCAGCTGCTCGTGATGCGCAATGGTGTGCTGTGGGAGACCTACGACATTGGCGGTGGCGAAGGTGCAGTCACGGATTTTGACGGTCCGGTGGCGCTGACACCTGAGGACGGCGCGGACAGTTGGTTCGTGTTGTTCGCTCGGCACTCCGAGCGGGCGACGGCGGTCTACCCTGGCGAGCGCATCTTCGCGTTCAGCAACCCGATCTTCCTCGATGCCGATGGGGACGGGGCGTTCACAAACCCGGACTATGAAGCCCTGGAGCCTACCACGGCGCCGTTCTGCCAATGAACTGGTGAGAGATGAGCAAGACGATTCTGATCGTTGATGACGAGGATGACCTGCGAAAGCTCGTCGACTTCAACCTGCGCGGTGCGGGGTTTCAAACGCTGCTCGCCGCAAATGGAGAGGAGGCGCTGCGGTTGGCCAAGCAGCGTCCCGATCTGGTCGTCCTCGATCTGATGCTGCCCGACATCCAGGGCACGGAGGTGTGTCGTATTCTCAAGCAGAGCGACGACACGCGCCACATCCCGGTCTTGATCCTGTCCGCGCGGGGCGACGAGATCGACCGCGTGGTCGGGTTTGAGATCGGCGCCGAAGACTATGTGGTCAAACCGTTCTCGGTCCGGGAGCTGGTGCTGCGGGTCAAAGCGCTGCTCAAGCGGACGGTGAAGAAGGCTGCCGCGGCGACCGCGGCGCCGTCCAACGAGCTGCTGTTCGGATTGCTGCGCATCGACCAGACGCGCCACCGCGTCTGGCTGGACGATGAGGAGCTGATCCTCACCGCGCTCGAGTTCAAGCTCCTGGCCACCTTCGTGCAGCGCAAGGGACGTGTGCAGACGCGCGAACGACTGCTGGACGATGTGTGGGGGGTCGATATCGGGGTGACAACGAGGACCGTGGACACCCACGTCAAGCGGCTCCGGGAGAAGCTTGGCTCGTCCGCGGGTTATGTGGAGACCGTGCGAGGTGTCGGCTACCGCTTTGCGGAGAAGCCGGATGCTTGAGTCGGGCCCACCGACTCGTCGGCGGCGCGCTGACCGCAGCGTCCCTCCGGAACCGCCGCTGCCCATCCACCAGCGGCTCCACTACCGGCTCGTCCTGGTCTACTCAATCCTCTTGATCGCGGTGGTGTCCCTCAACAACCTGGAGTTCCTCAGTCCCTGGCTGTGGACGGCGCTGCTGTGCGGTGCTTCGGTGGCCATCGCCGCCGTGACGACCCGACACCTGGTCACGCGGCCCCTGACCGACCTCGCCCGCGGTGCTGAGCGCATTGTCGCCGGCGAGGAGGCGGACATCGACGAGGCGCGCCAGGATGAGCTGGGGATGCTCGCGCGCAGCATCACCCGGCTGTCGGACCAGCTCGGCGAGCGACTGCAGCAGAGCCAGCAAGAGGCGGCGCTCCTGCAGACGATCCTGGACGGGATGTCCGAAGGCGTCGTCGTGTGCGACATCGAGGCGCAGGTGATGCTCGTCAATCCCGTCGCGCGGCAGCTGTTTGGCATGGGCGATGGGGCCGTCGCGGGCAAGCATCTGTTGGAGGTCTACCGCTCGCCGGCGCTCAAGGATGCCATGGACGAGGCGGTGGTGACGGGGGAGCCCATTACGCGTGAGCTCGTGCTGCGTCGCGGCAACGAGCCGGTCCACCTGGTTCTCGCCGTGGCGGCGCTGCGGCGTCCCGACGGGATTCACGGTGCCGTCGCGGTGCTCCACGACATCACCGCACTGCGCCGTCTGGAGCGGGTCCGGCGCGACTTTGTGGCCAACGTCAGCCATGAGCTCCGGACACCGTTGGCGACGATTACCGGCTACGCGGAGACGCTGCTGAGCGGCGCCGTGGAGTTGGACCCGGTGAGCCGGGAGTTCATCGAGACCATCGAGCGACACGGCCGCCGCCTGAGCGTGATGGTCGCCGACCTGCTGATGTTGGCGCGCATCGAGGCCAGCGGCGAGGGCACGGCGCGGGTCCCGCTGCGCATCAGCGACGTCGTCGTCGACGTGCTCGACGACGTACAGCCCCTGGCAAACGAGCGCGGTATCAACCTGCGGATCTACCGCCTGAGCGAGATCCCGCCGGTCCTCGCGGATGCGCGGCGCATGACCCAGGTGTTGCGCAACCTTGTGGAGAACGCCATCACCTACACGGACGACGGTGGCAAGGTGTCGCTGCGCGCTTTCGAGGTGAAGGGCGGGAGCCGCGTCTGCATCGAGGTCAAAGACACCGGCATCGGGATCGAGGCCCAGCACCTACCGCGTATCTTCGAGCGCTTCTACCGCGTCGACGAGGGCCGCAGCCGCGACGCCGGAGGCTCCGGGCTGGGGCTGGCCCTGGTCAAGCACATGGTCTTGACGATGGGCGGCGACATCGAGGTGGACTCCAAACCCGGAAAAGGAACCACGTTCCGGGTGATCGTGGACATCGCCACCGGTGCGGAGGAAGACCTGCCCGTGGAGCACGCAGAGGCCCTCAGGCAATGATCCCGTCGGCGCGTTACGAACATGAGATGGCCGATCTTCGGCGAAGTCTGCTGCGGATGGGCGGCACGGTCGAGGAGATGCTGGGCATCGTCATCGCGGCGCTTCAGGGCTACGACCCCGACATGGCGCGGCGCGTCAGAGACATGGACGCGGAGGTCGACGCCCTCGAGAAAGAGATCGACGAGCACTGTCTGCGGATCCTGGCGCTGCACCAACCGGCGGCCGAAGACCTGCGGTTCGTCACCACGTCCATGAAGCTGGTCACGGATCTGGAGCGCATGGGCGACCTGGTCGGCAACATCGGTGAGAGGATCATCTCCCTGGCGGGCGGGGAGAGGCCGCGGGCGGCGGTGGATTTGCCACATATGGCGGGTCTTGTGCGCGAGATGGTCCGGCAAGCGCTCGACGCGTTCGTAGAGGGCGACGTCGCGCTGGCGCGCAAAGTCCTCGCCGCCGATGAGACCGTCGACGATCTGCACTGGCAGATACACCACGCGCTGGTGGCGCGGATGACTGAGGCGACGGAGACGGCGGCGAGAGGGATCCAGCTGCTGTTGCTGACCAAGCATCTTGAGCGCGTCGGGGACCACGCCACCAATATCGCGGAGGAAGTGATCTTCCTCGTGCGGGGGCACGATGTGAGGCATGCTGGCAGTCCGATGGAGGATGCATGACGGGAACGGCGGAACTGGATGCTGCGATCGCGGGGGCCCACGGCGAATTGATCGCGCTGCGTAGGGAGCTACACCAGCATCCGGAGCTGAGCCGGCACGAATTCGGGACGACCCGGAAACTGGCGGAGCGACTGTCGGCTCTCGGACTCGAGGTGCATGTGCGGCCCGAGGGCATCGGCCTCTACGCGGACCTGACGCCGGCAGGTTTCTCGCCTGCGACCCACCGCACAGTGGCGGTCCGCGCCGACATTGACGCGCTTCCCATCGTGGAAGCGACCGCACTGCCGTACGCGTCCCAGAATGTGGGCGTCATGCACGCGTGCGGCCACGACATGCACACAGCCTGCGCCATGGGCGTGGCCGTGGGGTTGGTCCAGCTGCGGGACCAGCTCCCAGGTCGTGTGCGGTTCTTCTTTCAGCACAGCGAAGAGGTGGCCCCGGGCGGGGCGGACGAGCTGGTCGCGTTTGGGTGCATGGAGGGTGTGGACTACGTGCTCGGCCTGCACGTTGATCCCGTGCTCGAGGTCGGCAACATCGGCATCAAAGACGGTCCGATGACCGCGTCTGCGGATGCGTTCGAGTTGGTCGTACGCGGTCGTGGGGGCCACGCAGCCCGGCCCCATCACTGTGTCGACCCCGTGTTTGTCGCGACCCAGATTGCCACCGGACTCTACCAGGCAGCGGGTCGGGCATTCGATGCTCGCGATCCTGTCGTGATCAGCATCGCGAGCGTTGTAGCGGGCGACGGATTCAATGTGATTCCGGACACCGCGACGCTTCGCGGGACCGTGCGTACGCTCAGCGCGGACACCCGGCAGGAAGTGGTCCCGCTGTTCCGCCGACTGGCCGCCGGCGTCTGTGGCACCTACGGCGCCGAGTACGATCTGGAGATGTACCTCGGGGCGCCGTCCATCTCCAACGACGCGGAGGTCGCCGCACACATGCGGGCCGCGGCCCGCGAGGTCCTCGGGCCCGAGTCCCTCTACGAGATTCCGCTTCCCAGCATGGGCGCCGAGGACTTTTCGTACTACCTTGAGCGCGCCCCCGGAGCCATGTTCCGGCTCGGGACCAAGGGCCACGATGGCGAGGAGCACTTTCTGCACTCGCCGCGTTTCGCGCCTGACGAGCGGGCCCTGGCGATTGGGTCGCGGATTCTCGCGCGGGCCGCTCTGTCTCTGCTATCTTCGACCTGATGCAGCTATTCTGCCCTGAATGCAACGCGTTGATTCCCGGCGATGACCTGCTGATCTGCAAGTCCTGCAATGGCGTGCGTCCCCCGTTCGGCTGGCCCGAAGACCAGCTGCTCGGGACCCTCGTTGACGGTGGTCGCTACCAGGTGGAGCGGCGGCTCGGTGCCGGGGGGTTTGGCGCCGTCTACGAGGTCACCCACACGCTGGTCGGGCAGCGCAGGGCCATGAAGGTCATGAGCCCGCAGCTCATCGGCGTCGCCGATGTGCAGCGCCGCTTCATCGACGAGTGGGACATCCTCGACAAACTCGAGCACCCGAACATCGTGCGCTGCTACGAGATCGGAATCCTGCCTGAGTCTCGCCAGCCGTTCATGCTGCTGGACCTGCTCGAGGGCGCCAGCATCTTCGATGAGATCTGGCCGCGCGGGGCGCAGACGCCGTCGCGCATGTCGCCGCCGGTAGCAGCGCGCGTCGGGTGGCAGATCGCCCAGGCGCTCAGCGCCGCCCACGAGCGCGGATTGCTGCACCGCGATCTCAAGCCGGACAACGTGATTCTCGTCCACGGGGAGACCGAGGTTCCGGTGGTCAAGGTCATCGACTTTGGCATCGCCAAGATCCTCGGCGCCGCGACCGCACATCGGAAGACCAGCCGCGTGGTGGGGACACCGGAGTACATGGCGCCCGAGCAGTTCACGCCAGGTGTTGAGCTCGACGAGCGCCTCGATCTCTGGCAGCTCGGTGCGGTGCTCTTCTTCGTTGTCACGGGTTGGCCCCCGTACAGTGCCGACGACGAGGACGCGTATGTGATCTTGCGCGCCATGAAGCAGCGCAAAGGCATCGGCCCGCGACCCAGCGAGCAATACCCGGCGATGGCCGACTATCCTGGCCTGGACGAGTTGATTGGCCAGCTGCTGTCCTCGGAGCCCTCGGACCGTCCGGGTACCGCGGCGGAGGTTGCAGCACGGATTGACGGGCTGTTCGAGACGGAACTTGAGCACGTGGCGACGCCGGGATTGCGCTATCCCACAGGCTCCCCAATGCCCTACCGCACGCCTGCCGCCACCGCCGCCACCGTGGACCCGATGATCTCGGGCAACCTCCACCTGGCTGACTCCCCGGGGCCGACCAACACGGGCGGTATCGTGCGCGAGCTGCGCGAAATCGGCGGTGCGTCTCCCCACTCCACCGGCCCGCTGCACCTGGACAGAGCTGACCCGCGCGCGGCGGCCGAGCCCGAAGGCCAACACGCCCCCGTGGCTGCCAAGCTGCCGCGGCGCCCCTCGGGGGGCGGGCCGCCCAAGCCCGTAGTGGACGCCCCCGCCGGCGTCAGGCTCGTACCCGCGGACAAAGGCCCTGCAAGGCGTCCCCTCACCGTGGGACAGCAAAAGGCACGGGCCGCCATCGCGTCGAAACGCAAGGTACGACGGTTCGCGTGGCTGGGCATCGGGTTGCTGGTGCTGGGCCTCGCTGGCGGAATCGGCGCGGCCACAGTTGATTGGGAGTCCCTGATGGCCGACGGCGGACCCAAGCCGCCACGGTTTGCACGCGTCGTCGCCGGGAGCTTTGAGATGGGCTCCCACGCCGACGAGCCTGGCCGCACCGCCGATGAAACACAGCACAAAGTGACGCTGACCCGCGATGTCGAGGTGCAAACGACCGAGGTGACCCAGGGTCAGTGGCGCCACACGATGGGCACGAACCCGAGCTTTTTTGCAGATTGTGGTGACGATTGCCCTGTGGAGAGCATCAGCTGGTGGGACGCGCTGGCGTACCTGAACCAGATGTCCGCCGCCGCCGGCTATGAGCAGTGCTACGAGCTCAAGGGGTGCTCGGGCACCTACGGCCAGGACTTCCGCTGTGGGAGCGTGGAGTTCCTCGGCCTCGACTGTAACGGCTACCGCCTCCCGACCGAGGCCGAGTGGGAGTACGCGGCCCGTGGGCGCACTTCCTCCGCGTACTACACTGGCGCCATGGCTGCCCCCGAATGTGATCCGCTGGACGCGGAGCTCGACCGCGCCGGCTGGTACTGCGGCAACTCAGACCGAACCACGCACCCTGTAGGGAAGAAGACGCCCAACCGATACGGCCTCCACGACATGCTGGGCAACGTGCGAGAGTGGGTTTGGGATTGGAATTTCGGGGCCTACGCCGAGGACGAGATGACCGATCCATTGGGCCCGGAGAAGGGCGCGGGGCGCAGCTACCGCGGTGGCGGCTGGATGAACCTGGCGCGCGACTGCCGGGCGTCTGCGCGCGGCTACGACGAACCGCACAAGGGCGCCGACTCCATCGGGCTTCGCCCGTTTCGAACCGTAGGGCAGTAAGATGGCTTTTGTTTGCCCGCGTTGTGAGGCGCCCCAATTGGTACTCGAGGGCTCGCTCGAGCTCGGCCCCGACAGCCGCTCGGACGAGATCGCTCTGCAGGCAGCCCGCTGTCACGGGTGCGCGCTGACGGCGGTGGCCGTGTACGAGGAGAGCCGACGCGGGGCCGGAGAGTCCTGGAACCACGACGGCTGGCAGGTGCCGGTGGTGGAGTTTGCCACGCTGCGAAAAGAGATCGCGTCCTGCCCGCGCCCGCGGGACAAGCATTGCCAATGCGAGGCGCACGAGCGCTACAGGCTGCTTCGAGATGGACAGTGGTGCGGACTGGAGGCGTTCGAGATCGAACTCTCGGCTCGCTTTGGCCTCAAACGAGTCGTCTGAGGCCGCTATTCAGGCTCCGTGGTGACCTGGAGCGGATGGCCGGCGCTGCGGGCCTTGCGCGTCGCCTGCGTGGCCTTGGTCTCCGCGACATCGCGCGGGTAGGTTCCGGCAACGCCGCGACCCTTCTTGTGCACGGCCAACATGATCTGAGCGGCCATGGCTGGAGGGTGGTGGAAGACGCCTTCCAGCACTTCCACGACGAACTCCATCGTAGTGTAGTCGTCGTTGTGCAGGATGACGTTGTACTTGCGCGGGCGCTTGGTCTTGACCTTCTTCTCGGTCGCGACTCCACCCTCGAGCTCGCCGTCGTATTCCTTGTTTCCCAAAACCAGACCTCCTCGCGGAGCCATATCTACACACGGCCCGAACGACTGCAACCCCAAAGCCTGCGGTTGTTCTGGACAAGTTGCGGGCATTGAGTCGCCATCCTGCTTGTTCCCCTTTACGCTAGGCCCGGCGCGCTTACGATGGAGGCCCGATGAGCCAACGAGAACTAGAAATGGCGTTGTACGCTGCAGTCCGTGAAGCGGAGAAGCGGCGGCATGAATACGTCACAGTCGAGCATCTCTTGTACGCCCTGGCGCACGAGCCCGTCGCGAGCGACGTCCTGTACCACTGCGGTGCGGACCTCGTCTCCCTTCGGTCGGACCTCGAGGACTTCCTCGACACCGAGGTGCAATCCCTTCCCGCCAACGTTGAGGTCGAGCCGACGCAGACGTTGGGGTTCCAGAGGGTTCTTCAACGAGCTCTGATACACGTCCGATCGAGCGGAAAGGACGAGATCGACGGTGGCAGTGTGCTGGTCGCCGTCTTCGCGGAGCCGGACTCCCACGCTGTCTACATGCTGGAGAAGCACGGGGTGACGCGCCTGGACGTCGTCGCGTTCCTCTCGCACGGAGTCTCCAAGCGGTCCGAAGCGGACTCGCTGGACGACGATGACGACGACGACCTCGGCATCGAGTCTGAGGAGGGTGCGGACCCCGATGGGGAGGCCAAAAAGCCCCTCAAGTCGTTCATGGTCAACCTCACCCGGCGCGCGGCCGACGGCAAGATCGATCCGCTCATCGGGCGCGACGACGAAGTGGAGCGCGTCATCCAGGTCCTGACCCGGCGGCGCAAGAACAACCCCTTGCTGACCGGGGAGCCCGGCGTCGGCAAGACCGCTATCGTCGAGGGGCTCGCCCGAAAGATCGCAAACGGCAACGTCCCGGAGATTCTCAAGGACGTGGAAATCTTCGCCCTCGATCTGGGCTCGCTGTTGGCCGGTACGAAGTTCCGCGGGCAGTTTGAGGAGCGGCTCAAGGCCAGCCTCAAAGCGCTGGCCAAGAAGAAGAACGCCATCCTGTTCATCGACGAGATCCACATGATCGTCGGCGCTGGCGCCACCGCCGGCGGGACGATGGACGCGTCGAACCTTCTCAAGCCGGCGCTGCAGTCGGGCGACATCCGCTGCATTGGCGCGACGACCCACGACGATTTCCGGCGCAGTTTCGAGCGTGACAAAGCGCTGGTGCGTCGTTTCCAGAAGATCGACGTCAACGAACCGAGCGTCGAGGACACTGTGAAGATCCTCGAGGGCCTCAAGCCCTACTACGAGGAATTCCATCAGGTGAAGTACACCGACGAGGCCCTGCGTGGCGCAGCGGAGCTCGCGGACCGGTACATCGGCGAGCGATACCTGCCGGACAAGGCCATCGACGTGATCGACGAGTCGGGGGCGCGCAATCGGCTGCGGCCCGGTGACGAGAGGCTCGAGGTGCTCGATCGTGAGCACATCGAGGCCGTGGTTGCGAAGATGGCGAGGATGCCCGACATCACCGCCGGCGAGGACGAGCGCGACCGGCTGGCGACGCTCGAGCGCCGCATGAAGTTGCAGGTCTACGGACAGGACGACGCCATCGAGGCCATCGTTGCGGCCATCAAGCTCAGCCGTGCCGGCCTCGGCGGGATGGACAAACCTGTGGGTTCATTCCTGTTCACGGGCCCCACCGGTGTCGGTAAGACCGAGGTCGCCAAGCAGCTCGCGGACGCGCTCGCCGTGCAGTTCCTTCGCTTTGATATGTCCGAGTACATGGAGAAGCACACGGTGTCGCGCCTGATCGGTGCCCCGCCGGGATACGTCGGCTACGACCAGGGCGGGCTGCTCACGGAGCAGGTCCGCAAGAACCCGCATTGCGTCTTGCTCCTGGATGAGATTGAGAAGGCCCACCCGGACCTGTTCAACATCCTGCTCCAGGTGATGGATCGCGCGACGCTGACTGACAACAACGGGCGCGAGGCGGACTTCCGCAACGTGATCCTGATCATGACGAGCAACGCGGGTGCGCGGGACATGACCATCAACGTCCTGGGATTTGGACAGGGCGTGGACGCTGGCCGGGGCGCGAAAGCCATCGAGCGGATGTTCAGCCCCGAATTCCGCAACCGACTGGACGCGACCGTGCTGTTTGCACCGCTGGCGCCCGAGGTCATGGAGAAGGTCGTCGACAAGTTCGTCGGCGAGCTCAGCGCGCAGATCGTCGAACGAGGCGTAACCGTCGAGATTACCGACGCCTGTCGCACATGGCTGGCCGTCGAGGGCTACGACGAGATCATGGGCGCGCGTCCGCTCAAGCGCCTCATCCAGGAGAAGATCCGCAAGGAGCTTGCCGAGCTCATGTTGTTTGGCGGGCTGCGCGGGGGTGGGCACGTCGTCATCGACGAAGTCGATGGGGAGCTGAAGTTCGCCGCGACACCGGCGCCGGAGGCCGAGGAGGCCGGGTAGCCATCAGCCTGCCTGAAGCCTGCCAAGCAAGGTCTGAAGCTGCCCCGTGAGGAGGGCCGCGATGGGTCTGGAACGTTGGTTTCGGATGCGCTCGACCAGCTCGGCGGCGGCTGCGTGCTCCGTGGGATGTGCTGCCTTGATTGGGCACTCGAGTCCCGCGTCGTCGGCACAGACGGCCTTGCAGGTGGCGCATCGTCGCTCGATCTCCACAGACTCGGTCGGGTTGCGCCACACACGGGCGTCCTCCCGCTTGTCGCGGGCCTCCGACTCGCGTTCCTCGACTCTGCGAACGACGGCGATCTGTCCTACGTTGTCTGCGCGCCGGAGCTTCACGTGCATCCCTCCACAACGCACATCGGCGCGCGCCCCGCGCGACTTGAGCCGACTTCGGACACAGAGGGCATCAATTCTCAGGTTCGCCGCGTCGTTGGCGGCAGGCCCAGACGCCAATCAGCACGGCTTCCGCGGCGTCGTGGCGAAGCGAGGTGGGGTTGGGGGCGGAGCTTTTCCGGATGATCTGGCGCGCGACTGTGTCCGCGGCGCGCTTTGCATCTGAGCCCGAGCGCCTCTGGCTCGGAGTCAACAGCGTCTCGCGCCAGGTCTCGGCGTTCACCCAGACGACCTCGGCACCGCGCTTCACCGCCGCGCGCTCCCACACCTCCCCGAGCGTACGGTCGCCCTCCAGTGCCACCAGCTGCAGGTCCGGCAATTTGTCGAGGACGCCGGTCACGGCGCGCCGCAGCCGGCCACGGCTCCCGAAATTCGTGGAGCGGTACCACAGGAGGCCGCCGTCGTCGTCGAAGGCCGCGAGCCCGCCGCGAAGTCCGAGGTCGACGGCGAGGACGACCGCGGTCAACCCGCCTTCTCGACCGCCCAAAGGGTGCTGCAGAACCAATGCTTGGGGTCAAAGCGGCGGTCCAGGATGCGGAACCCAGTGTAGGCTGCGAGGCTCTCAATGTCGGACTCGAGGTATTTGTAGCTGTACTCGGTGTGGATGGGCTCCCACGGCTGAAACTCAAACTGGCACTGCAATGCCTCGATGCGGACCGTCTGGCGAACCAGGCTGACCAGGTAGCTCTCCATGGCCCCGGTCCGGGCGTTGTACGTCCCGTAGTGCCGGAACTGATCCAGGTCGAAGTTCGCGCCGAGCTCGCGGTTGAGGCGGTGGAGCAGGTTCAGATTGAACGCCGACGTGACGCCGTGCGGGTCGGCATAGGCGTTGAGCAGGGCCTCGATGTCCTTCTTCAGATCAAAGCCGAGCAGCACGTAGTCACCCGGACCCAGGGCGTTCCACAGCTGCCTGAGGAACCCGCGGGCGTGAGCGCGATCGAAATTGCCGATGTTGGAGCCCAGGAACAGAACCAGGTTGTTTCTGCCTGACTCGTGTGCCAGCCAGCGGATGCCTTCAAAGTACTCACTGACGAGCCCCGCAATCTCGAGGTCGGGTCGGTCGCGCTGCATGGACTCGGTCAGGGTGCGCATGGCGCCCTCCGAGATGTCGATCGGCACGTAGCGGACATCCGCGCCGATTCCGCGCAGGTGGTCCAGCAGAACGGCGGTCTTGTGGCCGTCGCCGGCGCCAAGATCGACGACGTTCAGGCTCTGCCCGGCCAGATGCCCCAACAGCTCCGGCCCCGACTCCTTGAAGATCTCCAGCTCCGAGCGCGTCAGGTAGTACTCATCGAGTTCCGTGATGGCCTGGAAGAGTCGGCTGCCCTCGTCGTCGTAGAACAGCCGCGATGCCAGCCGCTTTGGCGTCTCGGACAGGCCGACGAGGACCTCGATGGCCAGGGCCTGGGAATTCGAAGTCGGTACGGAGCCGGCGGTGAGGGTCTTGTAGCTCATGAGTCGTATGCCAGGCGCAGGCCGGTGAATTGCCAGCGTTTGTCGGGACCAAAGAAGTTGCGATAGGTCGGTCGGATGTGGTCGCGCGGTGTCGCGCAGGAACCCCCGCGCAGTACGTAGCAGCCGTTCATGAATTTACCGTTGTACTCGCCGATGGCGCCGGACGGAGCCTGGTAGCCGGGATAGGGGCGGTACGGACTCGAGGTCCACTCCCAGACGTCGCCGAAGAGGTGTTGGATTCCGTCGTCGCCGGCCTTGGTGTTGCCCAGCGGGTGCAGGTGGCCGTCGCCTTGAAACCCGCCGTCGTGGTTCTCGAGGACCGAGGCGTGTTCCCAGTCAAACTCGGTGGGCAGACGGCCACCTGCCCACCGGGCGAAGGCGTCCGCCTCAAAAAAGCTGATGTGGGTGACGGGAGCGTCCAGGTCAACAGGGCGTCGCCCGGCTGTGGTGAACGTGGTCCAGCCGTCTGGGCTGTGTTCCCAGTACAACGGGGCGGACCATTGCTCGTGCTGTGCCAGGTACCATCCGTCCGACAGCCAGAGATGATGCGTCGAATACCCACCGCTCTCCATGAACTCCAGCCACTGGCGGTTGGTGACGAGGTGGCGGGCCAGGGCGAACGGAGGAACCAGGGCACGGTGCACAGGGACTTCATTGTCGAAGTGGAACCCGGTGCCGCGATGACCGATGTCGATAAGGCCCCCGTCCAGCTGCACCCTGTCCGGGCCGGGCGCGGCGGTTCGGCTGACGGCGTGTTTGAGGTCTTCGTTGTACGCGGGCCAGAGAGGGCTCTGCGCGAGCGCGTGTTTGATGTCGGTGACGAGCAGCTCCTGGTGCTGCTGCTCGTGATTGATGCCGACTGTGACGATGTTTGAGGTGCGTTCGTCCACGCCGGACTCCAGCAGCTGGACCATGGCCCCATCCACCGCCTGCCGCCACGACCTGATCTCGTCGGTCGTGGGTCGCGACAGCTGGCCGCGGAGGTGGCGGGGGAACTGCGCGCCGACCCCGTTGTAGTAGGAGTTGAACAGGTAGTCGTAGGCTGCGTCGCGGCGCTTGTACCCGGGTAGACTGGGTACCAGGACGAACGTCTCGAAGAACCAGGTTGTATGTGCCAGATGCCACCGCGCCGGGCTGGCGTCCGGCATGGACTGCAACACGTAATCCTCGGCGAGCAGGGGCTCGCAGAGTGCTTCGGTTTGACGTCGGACCTGCAGGTATCGCTCCATCCCAGAGGTGTACCAAGCGTGCCTTGGGGTGTCCACGCGTCACCCGGGTCGCGCTGGCGCTGCGGCGACGGTTTTGCCACAATGTCGCGGCCACTGAATTGCCCGAGGGACGTTGCGCACGTTCGCTTCATTGTCGCTGATTCTGGCCGCCGTCTTTGGCTGTGGCGAGCCGTCCACGGACGGCGACGACGCCGTAGTTGCGCGCGTCCAGGCCATCGTGGGTGGTACGCGCGGGCCCTCCGCCGTGCCGCTGTCTGCCGGGCAGGTCCTCGCCATCGGCTACCTGCACCCTGCGGACTCCGCGTCGTCACCGTTTTGCACGGGCACCCTGGTGGCCCCGAGCGTTATCGTCACGGCCGCCCATTGCACCCGCGAGGCCGATCCCGACGGCCTCGGGTTCTCGGTCGGGCTGCTGCCTGAGTCGCCGGAGCACACGTTCTCCGTCCGCGCCATTTACAACCATCCCTCGGCCGACGTGGCCGCCTTGGTGCTCGAGGAGGACACCGACGGCGTGGCGGGGCTGACACCGATTCCCTTCAACCGGCAGCGCATTGACGACAGCTGGATTGGGCAGGCTGTGGAAGTGGCGGGATACGGCGACACCTTCGAGCTGGACCGCTACGGCCGCTGGTTCGCAGCCCTGCGTCTGGCCGAGGTGCGCGACAGCCACGTCGTGGTGGATGGAGACGGGCAGCGAGGCCTGTGTGGGGGCGATTCGGGCGCGCCGTCCATTGTGCAGAGGGCCGACGGCATGGCTGTGGTCATCGGGGTGGAGTCCGGAGGGGATCCCACCTGCGTGGACCGCGATTTCATGGTCCGTGTGGATGTCGTCAGGGAGTGGCTCGACGAGGTGTTGGCCGGAGGACCGGTGGACGCGTGCGAGGGCATCGACACCAACGGCCAATGTGTGCGTGATGTCCTTCAACGCTGCACCTCCGGCGTCCTGGAGCTGCGCGACTGCGCGCCTCTGGGCGCGGAATGTCTGCCGGCGGACGAGCGCGGGCCCGCGGCGTGTGGCTGCGCCGACATCAGGCCCTCCGGCCGCTGCAACGGCACCACCGCTGAGACCTGCGTCGACGGGAAGCTCGAGCGCGACAATTGCGGAGCGCGAGGCCTGACCTGTGGTTGGACTCCGGCGGGGGTTTTTGGTTGCACCAACGCCCCCGATTGCGGCGGCGTGGGGGACTTTGGATTCTGCGCGGGAGACGCCATGGTGCTGTGCGCAGATGGCGCATTTCGACGGACCCCATGCCATGGAGCGCGGTGCGTCTTGCTCGAGCCCGGCGCCACATGTGTCGCCCCCGACGGCGCAACCTTCGGTCGGGCTGGGCTCCCACAGCCGCCACCACCGGGTGCCGCGGAGGCCACCTGCGCGGCAGGCCGATCGGGCGGATACCTGTCGCTGCGACGAAGGTAGACCCCTGTTTCCCAACAGCCGATCACCCGCGGTGCTGGTCGCCGCGTGGCGTGGCGGCCCGAATGCCAGCCCGCCCTCGTCAACGAGGAAGTGGGCCGAACCGCAGGCGTTGCCGTCGACGCCGTTGACGACAGCGTTCAACCGCCGGCCTCGCGTGCGCGTGCGCCGCGCTGTCAGAGCGCGCAGGCAAGCGAGGCGCGGAAAACTCGCCCTTGGCGGCGCCCAGAACGGCCCCGGCGGTTGCCGAGGCGGACCCAAATGACTACAATGGCCGGGCTGCTTGAGTGTAACTTACCGCTGCCCCGCGTTGCGCAAACACCGAACGTTGAGATGACGCCAGAACGGACCGTCAGAGTCTGAGGAGGCGCACAACCTTTGCACGCCGTCGATCCCAATGCGCTGGATGAGGTCCAGCCGTATGAGGAGGCGCGCGAACACCTGGATGCGCACTTCGATCGAGTGCGGCTGATGGTGCAGCGGTATATGCGCCGCTACGCCGATCGACTCCTCCAGGCGGACGGCAGCTACGCGGACGTGTGCGTCTCGCCCCAGGAGCTCCTGCGCCTGTTGGGCCTTGGGGCCTCGCCGCAGGTCCAGCTCTGGCTCGATCAGCTCGGAATTCCAGAGTCAGCCACCATCGTGGAGAACCTGCTCGACCTCGATGAGGCCGTGGAGGACCGCACCGCCGTGACCACCGAAGCCCCTCTCGCGCTCGAGCAGCTGCGCGACGGGTTCATGCTCAGCAGCACTGAGATCGATCTCCTGGTCGCGGCCGCAGCACCGCGCCTCTCGGTGGACATGTCCCGGCTCTTTGCGGTGGCCTGGGCGGACTACTCGGTCCGGCAACCCACGTGCGGCTTCCTGGCGGAGCTCGTCGCTGAGGAGCACAGCGAGGTCGAGGACGTACTGGCGCTGTTGGGCGACGCTTCGCGGCTGGTCCAGTATCGGCTGCTCGTCCCTGGACAACACGACCTTTGGCGCCCGCGCACGCCGCGTGTACACGCCCCCGTCGAAGTCCCGCAGCGCGTGCTGGACTACCTGGCTGGCGAGGCGCTCCACGCGGCGGTCGTCCCCGGTTGCACGCTCCACCGGCGCGGCATGCCGGTTGATCTGCTCGTCATCGACGACGACGTCCGGCAAACGTTGGACGAGGCCACAGGCAGGCCCCGGCCGCGGCTCCTGCTCACCGGAATTCGCGGCGTCGGCCGGCGCACCATCGCCCTGGCGTACTCGAGCCACGCCGGAGACCCGATCCTCGACATCGATCTGCCGCGGGCCATCGCGGGCGCTGGCAAGGAGATCCTGGACCGACTCGCTGAGCTCGTACGGGAAGCCCGCCTCTTTCACGCGTCGCTGTTTCTGCGGCTCGACGGCGCCAGCGAGGAGCTCGCGGAGAAGTTTGGGGTCATCGCGCCGGCGGTACAGGCGCTGTTGGCGGCCTTCCCCGGCGCCATCTACCTGGCCGACAAGGAGTCCACACCGCTGAGCCGGGTGCTGCTCGGCGACACGCTGGAGGTCGCGGTTCCCGTGCCGCAAGCCGAGGGTCAGGCCGAGCTGTGGCGGCGCGCTCTGGCCCCGTCTCTGGGATTGGAGGCGGCACATAGAATCGGCAAGGAGATCAGTCGCAGTTACCGGTTGCCCCCCGGCGGGATCTACGGAGCGGTCGATTCAGCGGTCAACGACGCCGGTGGCGGGGACGTGCCGGACATGACGCGACTGCTCGCGGCCGTGCGGCGCAGCTTCGATCACGGCCTGACCGGTCTGGCCGACATCGTCGACAATCCGATGAACTTCGACGACATCGTGCTGCGCCCGGACACGCGCAAGAGCGTCGAGGAAGTGCTGATGTTCGCGCGGCACGCTGACAAAGTGTTTCGTGAGTGGGGTTTTGCCACCCGAAGTCACGGCGGCCGT
>CALBXO010000031.1 GCA_937890335.1 uncultured Pseudomonadota bacterium
GGGGAGGACACGGCTGTCGAGTCCGACACGGACGCTGGGCCAGACGCGCCGGAGGTGTCGGTGGTGACGGGCGCGGAACTCTTGCCGATGCTCGCCGGGTTGTGGTCGGGGCCGGCAACGGAAACACCGCTCGGCTCCTTTCCCGTGATGGCCATGGACATTCGGCCCACCGGCGAGGGTGTGGTCTTCAGCCAGGTCGACGTGGACGGGGAGAACAACCTCTTTTTTGCATTTGCAGTGGAGACCCACCCCGGCGAGGGCGTCGAAGGCGGGGACGAGGTGCTGGTGTTTCGAAACGGCGGAGCGTTTCAGGCGGCGAACCGGGAGTCCTGGACAGTCCTGCGCGGTTACTCCGGTAACCAATGGCAGTTCTGCTCACTGGACCGAGGCTGTGAGTACATTGAAGCGGTGTTCGAGCTCGACGGCGACGATCTCAAGCTCGACGTAACGGTAAAGGGTGAGGAGCACCTGCGCTGGAGACCTCGGCGGGTCGAGACGCGCAACGCCGAGGCGCTCTCGTCGCCGCCGGCCACCATCGGGACCCGGCCCGAGCTTCCGGCGCTGCCGAGCCTGGCGGTCGAGGTGACATGGCGCGAGCCCCTGGACCAGACCGGGGAGGTCTGGGTTGTCCTGTCGAGCACAAAGTGTGGATTCACTGGCCGCGACTGCACCGCCAGCAGGTCGCGGCGCACGATCGCCCAGGCTGGCGCCACCGCCGTGGAATTCTCCGTGGACAGCCTCCACCCAGGTGAGTATTTCGCGAACTCGGCAGTGGACCGGAACCGGAACTTCACCGAGCGGTTGTTTCCGGATCGCGGGGACAATGTCTCGATCCCGGACAAGGCTGTCACCGTCGCTCCCAACGGCGGATCGGTCCGCCTCTCGGCGACGTTCGCCGCCCCCTGAGAGTGTGTCTGTGGGCCGGAGCGCGCTCGCGCTTGCCGGTGGGTTCTGCCTCCGGCTTCCAACTCGGCTGAGGTCGGTGTGACCGGTGTCCAACCGCGCGCTTGGACAATCGGGCCTCGGCAACGCATCCTCCGGGTTCATGGAACGACGTGGGCCCTGGATCCTGGGGAACGAGCTTGGGCGCGGCGCGATGGGCGTCGTCTACGAAGCGGTGCACGAGCACAGCGGCGCAGCCGCTGCGGTGAAGACGCTTCTGGGGTCTGCCCGCGGGCAGGGGCTCGAGCGCGAGCTGGCCGCGCTGCGCGACCTGGAACATCCGGGCGTGGTGCGGTTCCTGGACCAGGGGGACGCGGAGGCTGGGCCCTGGTACGCCATGGAGCTGCTCCGGGGCGTGGCGCTGGACCACCGTGTCAAAGCGGACGACACGGACCAGACCCTGTTGGACCCAACGACGCCGATTCGGCTGGCCCACAGCTCCGAGTCGGGCGCCTGGACGTCGGAGAGTCCCGCGGCGTCCGCGACCACCGTGTCGATCGGTGGACGTTGGAGCGCGCGCATGAGCCGGCAGCTCGGATGGTTGGCCCAATTGTGCCACGCGCTGACCTACATTCATGGCAAGGGCGTGGTGCACTGCGACCTGAAGCCCGCCAACCTGGTCGTCACAGACGAGGGCCGCGCCGTCCTTGTCGACTTTGGCGTGGCCAGCAAGCGACGCTGGCGCGTCGGTGCGGACGCCATGCGGGATGCCAACCACCGCGCGGGGACGTTGCGGTACCTGGCCCCCGAACGGGTGCTGGCGGATCCCTTTGATGGTCGGGCTGATCTGTACGCCTTGGGGTGTCTGCTCTATCACGCGCTGACGGGTCGCCACGCGTTTCCTCACTCGGAGACCTTGGCGTTGTTGCGCGCGCAGGTGTCGGAGGAGCCCCCGCGGGTGGAGTTGGTCAATCCCTCTGTGCCCCGCTCGCTTTGCGACGCAGTGCATGCGCTGCTGCGCAAAGACCCGGCGGCGCGTCCGGGGTCCGCGTTGGTTCCACTGTCCGCCTTGGGTGAGGTCGGTGTGGACACGGCGCCGTGGCCGGGCAGTCCGGAGCCGTCGCATCACTTGTTCCAGCCTGCGGTAGTCGGCCGTGAAAGTACCCTGGAGCGCCTTGTTGGCGACGTGACCTCGCTGGATGACGGGGGCGGCGTGCGCCTGATCTCGGGTCCACCGGGCGTCGGAAAGTCCCGTGTTGCCATGGCCGTCGTCGAGAGCCTGGCCGCCCAGTCCGGGAGGCGTCGTGTCTTCACGGGCGCGGCCACGCCGGGGGCGCCCTTGTCCGTGTTTTCGGAGCTGGGCGTGGGCAGCATCGACGCGCCGTCGGCGAGCGCCGAAGAGCTGCGGCAGCGGTGGGCGCTGCTGGTGGAACACCGGTTGGCAGAGACTGCCGGGGACGACCCGATGGTGCTCGTTCTGGACGATGTCCATGACGCGGATGAGCTCAGCCGCGCTGCCATCGAGCGGGTGTGCGCGGTCGCCTCCGCGCGGCGCTGGTTGGTGCTCTTGCTGTCGCGCAGCGCCGACCCGTTTCCCGGCCTCCAGGCGCCGCGGATGCCGTTGGGCCCGCTGTCGGCGGCGGGCATGGCGGACTTTGTTGCCCAGACCCTCGGCCATGCGGACCACGGGGCGATGGCGACCGTCACAGCTTGGATTACCGCCCGTTCCGAGGGCAACCCGCTTCAGGCGTGGGCGTGGTTGCACATGGCGTTGGACGAGCGATGGCTCGTGCGGGACAGCCATGGGTATTGGAGCTTCCGCGCACCGGTGGCGGTCCTGGACGAGGCGCCGTTGCCGGGCGAAGTAGAGGCGCTGGTCGCGCAGCGGCTGGCGCTGCTGCCGGAGTCCACCCAGAGATTCCTGCGCGTGGTGGCCGTCGCGGGCGATCCGGACGACGTGGGACTCATTGGCGCGGTGCAGGGGGGCGGTTGGCCGCAGGATCGGATCCAGCTTGGGCTGGCGCGGCTCATGGGGGCGGGCCTGCTGGTGGAGTCCGCCGCGGGCACGTTGCGGTTCTCGTCTCCGGCGATTCGGGTCGTGGCACGGGGCGGTGCCGAAACTACACTCCACGAGAGGGCCGCGACCGCGCTCCGATCGCGCCATGGAACCCACCCGGCTCGGTTGGCGGCGCACTACGACGCGACCGGGGACGCGGAGAGGGGTCGCGACGCCCATGCTGAAGCCGCGCGTCGCGCGGTGGCCGATGGCGCAGTGGTGCTCGCGCGCAGGCACCTGCGGGCGGCGATTGCTCTGCACCCCGAGGGTTCGCTTGGGCAGGCGGCGCTGCGGGTGACCCTGGCCGATGAGGTCCTTCTACCCATGGGCGCCGAGCGCGAGGCGCGGGATCTGATGGACGTGGCCCTTGGCACTGCGGGGGCCACGGTCGTGGCTGCGGCGGCGCACCGGGTCCGTGCTCGTGCGCGGCACCGCTGCGGCGACGCGGTCGGCGCCGTGGCGGACGCAGAGCGGGCGGTCGCGATCGCAACCGAGAACGGGAGCGCCCGGTTGGGAGCTGATACGCGCCGCGTGCTCGCCGACATCTTGTCCGAGCTCGGTCGCGCTGACGAGGCCCGCGCAGCCCACGCCGCGGCCCTCGAGCTGGCGCGAAGCCATGGGAGTGAGGCCGACAGGGTGGCCGTGCTCCGGGAGAAGGCGTCGTTTCATCGCATGCTGGGCGAGCTGGACGAGGGGCTCGCCTGCCTGGAGGAGGCGGAGGCGGCGGCGGCTCGCAGCGGGGACCGATGGGCCATCCTGGACGTGGCAGCCGGTCGCGGCTCGTTCCTTGTGGTCACCGGCGATCTCGCCGCCGCCGAGCCGCTGCTGCAGCGCGTCGCCACCGAGATGCGCGAGTTGGGCATGACGTCGCGCGCATTGGCAGCCATGAACGCACTGGGCGTGGTCCACAGTCGCAACCGGAACCTCCCCGCGGCGGAAGCCGTGCTCAATGACGCGATCGGACTGTCTGACTCTGTGCCGCGGATCGCCCAACTCAAGCACAACCTCGCGATGGCGCGGCTGCGCGTGGGCCGTGCCCGGGGTGCTGCGACGCTGCTGGAAGAGGTGCTGGCGGCGCGCGAGGCCTCCGGTTCGGCGCGGGGGTTGGCCGTGACGCACAGCGGGCTTGGGCAGGCACGGCTGGCGCTGGGGGAGTACGACACCGCGCTCACTCATTTTCGGGTGGCCACCGCCCAGATCGTGGAGATGAACGCCCACCGCAGTTCGGCGGCCATGGACGCGGCGCTCGGACGGGTGCACGCCCTTTGCTGCCTCGGTCGGATGGACGCGGCCCGCGCGGCGCTCGCAGCGATACCCCGCAGCGAGGACGCAGCGTTCGCTGTACGGCTTGGGCTGGCAACGGCCGACGTATCGCTTCGTCTGGGAGATGCAGAGGAGGCGCGGAAACAGCTGCCCACCGAGGCGCCAACCCCGGACCTTCAGGCGTGGCTCCTGATGTGCCGAGGCATCGTCGCAGTCCATTGCGGCGAGCTCCCACAGGGCCTGGCGGATCTGAAGGGCGCGCAATCGTCGTTTGAGAGCATGGGCCACGGCCACGGGGTCGCCGCCTGTCTTCACCGTCGTCTGCGGTTTGCCAGAGGCGCCACGGCGGACGAGTTACGCTGTACGCTGGCCGCCGTAACCGCCGACCTCGAGCTCCAGCTCACGGAGACGGGCTTGCCGACGCTGGTGTGAATCCACCGTCGAGTGGCTCGGATGCTGGACAATGGCGCTCAATGCTGACAAACCGGCTTCCAACACCCTCAACCCTGGGAGCAACGATGCAACGAGCAGCAAAGATCCTGTTGTGCGTGGCGTGTCTGATGTGGGTCGCCTGCGGCGACGATTCAGATGACGGAGCCAACAACGGCGCCAACAACGGGGTGAACAACGGCGCCAACAACGGCGTGAACAACGGTGCCAACAACGGTGCCAACAACGGCGCCAACAACGGCGCCAACAACGGCGCCAACAACGGCGCCAACAACGGCGTGAACAACGGTGCCAACAACGGCGCCAACAATGGCGCCAATAACGGCGAGGACCTGTGTCTGGCCGCCTGCTCCAAAGTGGCGGCGTGCGAGGAGCTGATCGAGATGTGTGGCGCCGAGGTGGCCGCGCAGCTCGAAGCGGGCTGCATTACCGCCTGCGACGACCCGGATGCCCGCGGTCAGATCGAGGCCGTCGGCGGTCTTCCCTGCGCCACGGTCGTCCCGCTGGCGATCGACGCGTTTGGTATCGCCGACCAGTGCGGCGGCGGCGAGGTCAACCTCGACTGCGGCGAGGACTACGTGTACACGCCGGCCGTCGAGGAGACGGTCACGTTCACCTCCACGCTGAGCTTCTTCGGCACAGGTGAGCCGGTTGCGGGGGCCACCGTGAAGGTTTGCCAGCTGAACGATCGTGAGTGCGATGAGCCCACGGGCGAAGTGACCACCGGTGAGGATGGCTCCTACGCCTTGGAGTTGGCCACCGGTGGCTACGGCTGGGAAGGCTACCTGGAGATCACGGGAGACGGCATTCAGGACGCGTTGATCTTCGCGGATCAGCCCTTGGGCGCCGACTTCGAGGGATCGACGCTCGTCGCGTCCAACGAGACGATCAGTGCGTTTGCCGGCGCATTTGGTGCGGAGATCTCCGCAGAGCGAGGCCACGTGGCGGCGGTTGTTTCGGACTGTGGAGGCGTCGCCATTCCGGGGGCTGAGATCGCGCTGATCGGCGCGGACGACGCAACGGTGCAGGGCTACACAGACGGTGGCGCACCCAGCGGCGCCGCCATGGTGACGGACTCCACGGGCCTGACGGTCGCCTTCAACATTCCCACGGGCCTCGTGAGCATCTCCGGGCGCGTCGATGGGGACATGCCCTTGGCCACCGGCACCCACGCGGTGTTCGTGCGACCCGGTTTCCTCAGCGAGATCGTCATCCGACCGGATCTGCCGCTGCCCGCGAACCTCGCCTGCGAGCTGGGCGCCGACAACCGGACTCCGCCTGAGGGTAGCGTCGAGTACTCGTCCCGCCTCTTTGACTACCTGACCTTGGAGCTTCAGGCGGGCCTGCAGGTGAACACTTGCAACAGTGACGACACTCTGTGCGAGTCCCCCGTGGACACTGCCGTCACGGGATCGCAGGGCGAGTTCACCGTGACCCTCCCTCCCGGCGGATACCTGGCAGTGACCGGCGACGCCGTCGTCAGCACGAACATCTTCTTCTCCAACGCGCCGCAGGGCGACACGGTCTCGCCGGGTTTCCAGTCCGTCTTTACAACGGTCACCGCCGATCTGCTGGTGGGTGGCGCCGGACTTGAGCTGTCCGAGGAGGATGGTCACATCGCCCTCGGCGTCACGGATTGTGCCGGCCGCAACCTGGCGGGCGCGACGATTTCCGCCACGGGCCTGGACGACGGCTCGGCCACGGTCTACATCGCCGGTGGCGCACCCACCACGGACGCCAGTGAGACCGACATCTCCGGCGCCGCAGGATTTGTGAACGTGCCGCCGGGGCCCGTGACCATCTCCGCCGCCGTGGGCGACGACTCGGTTCAGTCCTACGACATCTTTGTCCGCGCCGGCTGGTGGTCCCTCGGGGGCGTCTCCGCGGCGCGCTGACCGACTCCTGCTTCCCCTGGGCTTGCATCGGCGGCGGCGGCGGCGTACTCCCACGCCATGAAGCGTCGCGCCGATTGGTCCCTGCGCTGCCCGCGCTGCCGCATGCACAGCCACCTGTGCTTCTGCGAACACCTGCCGACCCTGGACACCAGGGTCCGGCCGGTGTGGCTGCAGCACTTCCGTGAAGCGTTCCAGACCACGAACACCGGCTTTCTCATCGAGGCCTGCGTGCCGGGCACCGTGTCCGCCGTGGTGCAGCCCGGTCCGGATGCCATCGACCTCGAGCCCATGCTCGCCGGTCGCTCCAACATCGCGATTCTGTTTCCTGGCGAGGACTCCGCCGAGCTGACGCCAGCGATGCTGGAGGGCCACGAGGACTTCACTCTGGTCGTCCCAGACGGCACCTGGCGCGCCGCTTCGCGCATGGTGCGTCGCGACCCGGTGCTGGCCCGGTTGCCGCGCGTGACCCTGCCGCTGGGGCCACCCACCATCTACACACTGCGCCGCGCGTCCCGTCACCATGGGCTCTCGACCTTTGAGGCGTTCGCCCAGGCCATGGGGATACTCGAGGGGCCCGAGGTCGAGGCGAAGCTCATCGAGGCGCTGGTCCGGTTTCAGGACGGCACCTACCATATGAAGGGCATGCAGCAGGCGCGCACCCCGGTCACCGAGCGCATCTCGGGCGAGACGTGGCGCGGACGGGCGCAGGCGCACCAGGAGCGGGTTGAGGGGGTCATTGGGCAGTTCCTTCGCGATCGGGCCGCCGGCATCCGGGACCCTGTGCGCGACTTCCTCTTCGAGTACTACGGGTTCCGCCCGGCAAAATTGCGACGGTGGGACCCGGGTCACGCGGTCCTGATGGAAGACGCAGACACGTTTCTGGAGCGCAAGCTCTACTTCCCGCTGGACGACGGCAGCGTGATGCTCGACCCGGAGAAGTTTCCGGCGCGGCGCATCAAGGCGCTCAAATTCGTGATCTCGCTGCTGGAGGGCTCCGAGTCGCGGCGGCCGCACTTTGCGTGCAACGGCATGCACGAGTGGGCCATGTGTTTTGAGGCCGGTGAGGACGTGCGGCACCCCTACGTGCCGCTGCGCGTGTCGCCGTCTGCGTTGGACACATTTGTGCGCTCCCATCCCATCACGTGCACCCACTACGACGCCTTCCGCTTCTTCACCCCGCCCGCGCGCCCGCTCAACGCCCATGAGCCCACGGTCGAGACCATGGCAGACAACGAGCAGCCGGGGTGTCTGCACACCAATATGGACCTGTACCGCTGGGCCCATAAGCTGCACCCATGGATCGGATCGGACCTCATCATGGACACCTTCATGATCGCGTTGGAGGCCCGCACCATGGACATGCGCGCCAGCCCTTACGACATGACGGACTACGGGTTCGAGCCCATCCGTATCGAGACGGCTGAGGGCCAGCGAGAGTACCGCCGTTTGCAGAGCCGCCTGGCCGTGCGCGCCGCGCCGGTGCGCCGTAGGCTGCTTTTGGCGTGTCGCCGATTGCTCGGCTGGGTTAAGGTGCCGGCATGAGTGTTCCGCCCCAGGACGAAGACAACCTCGCGGCCCGCGATGGAGCCGCCGCTGACGAGATCGCGCACCTGCTGGAGCTGCCGACGGCGGCGCTCCTGCAGCGGGCCGCCGCCCGGCGCGACCTGGCCTGGGGAAGCGCGCTGACCTGGTCCCCCAAGGTCTTCTTGCCCCTGACAAACCTGTGTCGCAACCGCTGCGACTACTGCGCCTTCCGGCGGTCGCCGGGGGACGTGGGTGAGTGGACCATGACGCCGGACCAGGTGCGGGCGGAGCTCGACAGGGCGGCGGCGCAGGGGGTTGTGGAGGCGCTGTTCTGCCTGGGCGACAAGCCCGAGTCTGGTTTCAAACCCTATAAGCGGTTGCTCGCCAATTGGGGCTATGACAGCACCGTGGACTACCTGGTGGACGCCGCTGGGTGGGCGCTTGCGCGGGGGCTGCTGCCGCACACGAACGCCGGGATTCTGACCTCGGAGGAGATGGCCCGGCTGCGCCCGGTCAACGTGAGCCTCGGTCTGATGCTGGAGAACGTCAGCGACAGGCTGTGCGAGCGCGATATGCCGCATTGGCGGGCCCCGGACAAACGTCCGGCCCGCCGCCTCGAGATGACGCGACAGGCAGGTGCGCTGCGCATTCCATTCACGTCGGGGCTGCTGATCGGCATTGGGGAGACCGTGCACGAGCGTGTCGACACCATCCTGGCGATCCGGGACCTGCACGCGGAACACGGCCACATCCAGGAGGTCATCGTCCAGAACTTCCGCGCCCACGCGGACACGCGCATGGCGGATGCAACGGAGCCGGACGACGACACCATCGTGCGCACGGTGGCGCTGGCACGGCTGTTGTTGCCGGACGAGATCAGCATCCAGGCGCCCCCCAACCTCAACCCCGCGGCCACCGCTGGCCTCATTCAGGCCGGCATCAACGATTTTGGCGGCATCTCGCCGGTCACGCCGGACTACATCAACGCGGAATTTCCGTGGCCCCATGTGGAGACCCTGCGCGAGACGTGCGGCGCGCAAGGTTTTGACCTGGTTCCGCGGCTGCCGGTCTACGACCGCTACATCGCGGAGGACGGCTGGCTGGACCCGCAGCTGATGTCGCGGGTCGCTGGCACGGCAGTCGAGGCGGCGCCGGCTCGGATTGGGTCCCGCGGTGGGGATGCATCCCGCTGCGTCTCTCCCTCCGTGCGCGCCCTGCTCGACGGGTGCCTGGAGGGTCGCCAGCTCAGCGTGGAAGGGGCCGTCCGGCTCTTCTCCGTCACCGGTGCCGACCTCATCGCGCTGTGCGACGCGGCGGATGTGCTGCGGCAGGAGCAGGCAGGCGACGTCGTCAGCTACGTGGTCAACCGCAACGTCAACTTCACCAACGTCTGCATCAAGAGCTGCAAGTTCTGCGCGTTCTCCCGTGAGCTTCGCAGCGAGCAGGGCTACCTGTTGGACGCCGATGAGGTGGTGCGGCGCGTGGCCGAGGCCCACGCTTTTGGCGCCACCGAGGTCTGCCTCCAGGCGGGGCTGGCCCCCAACGCCCGCGGGCGGCTCTACATCGAGCTGCTGGAGAAGGTGAAGGCCGCGGTACCCGACATCCACATCCACGCCTACTCCCCGGAGGAGGTGAAGTACGGCGCGGGCCTGGCGCGCATGTCGGTCCGCGAGTACCTGGCTGCGCTCAAGGCCGCCGGGCTCGGATCCCTGCCCGGTACGTCCGCCGAGATTCTCGACACCGAGCTGCGCGACCGGATCTCGCCCGGGCGCATCACGGTGGACGAGTGGGTCGAGGTCATCACCACGGCCCACGAGCTGGAGATCCCCACGTCCAGCACCATGATGTTTGGTCATGTGGAGACCCCCGAGCACCGCGCCCGCCACATGGACCTGCTGCGCCGCGTGCAGCGGGACACGGGCGGATTCACCGAGTTTGTGCCGCTGAGCTTTGTGCACGCCGAGGCGCCCATGTTCCTGCGTGACCACGTCGCCGGTCTCCAGGAAGGACCCACGGGCAACGACGTGGTGCGGCTCTACGCCATCGCGCGGCTGATGCTTGGCGCCACCTTCCGCAACATCCAGGCGAGCTGGGTCAAGGAGGGGCTGCGGATGTCTGCGTGGCTGCTGCAATGCGGCGTCAACGACCTGGGCGGCACGCTGATCAACGAGAGCATCTCCACGAGCGCCGGCGCCCAGCATGGCCAGCTGGTCCGGCCTCGCACTCTGCGTCGCCTCATCCGCAATGCCGGCCGCATGCCCGCCGAGCGCAACACCCGCTACGACGTGCTGCGTACTTTTGATCAAGACGATGAACCTGTGGAGCCGCTGGACGCGGTCGAGAACGCGGACGAGGTCTTTGGGACCTACGCCGCGCTGACCCGTGACGACCGGTTCCGCTACGCCCCACAACGCAGGAGAAAGCCGTGAGCGACCCCGTCAAGACCGCGCTGAACGCCTACGCCCAGGTCTGGGCCAACGACGACCGCGACGGATTCCTCGGCCTGTTTGCGGACGACGCGACCATTGAAGACCCGGTCGGCTCGCCGCTGGTGGTGGGCAAGGCTGGCATCGCGGAGTTCTGGGACAACGTGCACAGCATGGGCATGGAGTACTCCACGGAGGTCGTCCGCGCCGTCAGCTGCGGCAACGAAGGCGTGTTGGTGTTCAACGTGACCACGCGCGGCGGCGGCATGGCGATGACGGTGAAGATCGTGGATGTCTTTGCGCTGGGCGACGATGGGAAGATCGTCAGCATGCGCGCCTTCTGGGACGCTGACTGCATGGGCATGGCTTAGGGTCCGTCCGAAGACAGGTTATCCGTCTCGCATCCCATCCGTACGCCAGCTTCGACCCCGACTCGGTCGGGCCGTCCTCGACGCAGCCGAGCTGCGCCTTCGGTGTCCTCGGTCGCCGGGCCAAATCTGACGCACGCCTGGGCGCGATACCACTTGTTTTCGGACGGACCCTTGGTACCGCCGCCAACCCAAGAAACAGAAACGCCCGTCGGTGAGACGGGCGTTCTGCGTTGGGTCCGGGACCCAGGGCACGAGCGTGGGTTCTACTTGATCTCAGCCTTGTTGGCTTCGTACCAGGCGAGGGCCTCCTTGCGGGCCTCCTTGATGTCCTCGTCGACCTTTCCGTAGTTGATCTTGCGCAGCTTGAAGTGCTTGTCCTTGCCCTTCAGGTTGCGGGACAGGTTTGAGATGGCCCACAGGACGGCGTCATCGACGCGGCTCCAGCCGGAACCGTCGGAGATGAAGTTGCGCTTGTTGCCGGACAGGTCGGTGTACGAGGTGGAGATGGAGTTCTTCTCCTCGTCCTCGAGCATCTTCACCAGGTCGTGCACGGCCGGCAGGTGGCGCAGGGCCACGAACGCGTCGGCGACCTCGGAGCGGACGTACGCGCTCTTGTCCTTGAGCATGGGCTCGAGCTTGGCGACGGCGGCCGCGGTGGCCTCCTTCTTGTTCTTGCGGGCCACCAGCTGGGCGTACTTGAGGGCGGCGCGACCGCGGACGTTGTCGTCCTTGTGGCCCAGGTGCTTCTCAAGCTCCGCCTCGACCTTGTCCGGCTGGTCCAGACCGTACTGGAAGATGATGTCGATGGCGGTGGCGACCAGCAGCGGGTTGTCGCTGGCCATGCCCTCGAGGATCGCGGCGACCGCGTTGGGGTCCTTCTGGTGGTCCGTCATGGAGCGCAGGGAGTACAGGGCAGCCATGCGGCCCTCGTCCTTGGGGTGCTTGCGCGCCAGCTCGATCATGGTCTTGACGATGGCCGGGTCCGGCTTCTTGGAGTTGATGGCCGGGGTGGACGCGGTCAGGGCGCGGGCCACGACGAGGTCGTTCGGGGAGTCGAGCAGTGCGGCGATGACCTTGCGGTAATCGTCGTCAACCTGGGTGCGCTTCTCGTCCTTCTCGTAGGAGGTGAAGGCACCGGGCATGGCCTGGAGGGCGGCAGCGCGGACGTTGTCGTCGGTGTTCGTGGCGGCCAGGTGGAGGTACAGCTGAGCCTTCTCCGGCTTGCCGCGGTCCTTCCAGCTGAACTCACCCTTCTTGTTGACGCTCTTGGCGAGCTCGTCCGCCGCCTTGGTCTTCTCCTCGTCGAGCTTGAGGGAGATCTCGATGGCGCCGACCTTGTCCTTCTTTGCAGCAGGAGCGGCGTCGTCCTTCTTGTCGTCCTTCTTGTCGTCCTTCTTGTCGTCCTTCTTGGGGTCCGTCGTGGACGCTTTGTCCCCCTTGTCGGTCGACTCGCCACCACCGCCACACGCGCAAGCGGCGGCAAAGACAGCGATGAGCCCCGTGCACAGGGCGATCAGCAGATTTCTACGCATGGAATTCCTCCTTAGAGTCAGTTCGAGAGTTCGAAGTGGGAAGGATGTGACACAAGCGCAGGTGAATGGCAAGTCACATCCGCGCGCGCGCGCGCGCGAGGCCGGGTTGCAAGAATACCGCTGCAGTCCCGTACCGTCGGCGCCCGGGAGCGCAGGCTCCCTATTTGTCGTACTTGGGCTGGTAGAGCTGGACCTCGACGGGCCCGGGCATCACAAAGCGGCAGACCAACCCAAAGCCCTGGTCGGAGACCTCGCTGGCAAACTCGACGCCCTTGCCCTTCATCTCCGCCACGGTGGCGTGGATGTCGTCGCAGTAGAAGCTGATGTCAGGTGTGCCGTTGGGGGGAGAGCCGGGGTAGCCTGTTGGGTGCACGCCCATGTCCGCCTCGGGCAGGTCAAAGATGAGCCAGCCATCACCCACGTCGGTGGCCGAGAACCCCAGGACGTCTCGCAGGAATGCACGCAGCTCGTCTGCCTTGTCAGAGTAGAACATCGTGTGGACGCCTTTGATCATCTCTCGTCTCCGGTTTGGATTTGCGGGCACGATACCTCCACCGGTGCGCCGTGAGAACCTCATTTTGTGCGCCGCGAGGATTGGGGCGCGTGGATCGTGGCGCGGCTGCCTCAGAGTGTGGCTAACGCGGTTGCGGGCGGGGCGCGCGTGCCACGGCCACGATCCCCACGGGCACGAGATCCACGGGTGGCCCAAGCCTTGCGATTGCGGTGGGGAGAACAGGCCCCTGCGCGGATGATAGTGGAGGGCCGACACGGAGCGCGTCCATGACACTGACCCGACCCCTCGTGCTGCTCGCCCTCCTGGCCATGACAGCCTGTGCGGACTCCGGCGTGCCCGAGTCCGACCCTGGTTTTGGCGCTTGGCCTGACGAGAGGACCGGGCAGACAGGCGGTGGCCGAACCGACGGCCCGCGCGACGAAGCGCCCCCCGCGCCGGACGGAACCGGTCCCGTGGACCCCGAGCGCCCCGACGAGCCCACGCAGCCCCCCCCCGAGGAGCCCGAGCGGGCACCCGGTGAGCGCTCCGAGGACGGTGCGCGCGCCCTGGACGTGTACCAGCCTGAGATCGGAGAGGTCATCAAGGCCGCGACGGTGCGGGTCAAGGGCGACACGGAGGGTCTCGAGAAGGTCGAGGTCAACGGCCAGGTCGTGGTGGTCACGGGAGACTCGTTCAAAGTGGACCTCACGCTGCCGGAGGGTCGCCAGACCATCACGGTGGTCGCCGAGGGCCTGGACCCCGTCTACATCGAGGTCTTCGTGGATCATACGCCCCCGGTGATCGAGGTGGATAGCCCGGTCCGCGGCGCGTTTCTCGTGGCGGGCGAGTCCGATGAGATTGTCGTGGAGGGCCGCGTCGTCGATGTGGGCACGGGCGTCTCCGAGCTGAAGGTGGGCGGGTACACCGTGCCGCTGCGCGCGGATGGCACGTTCACCCGGCGGCTGGTGCCGCAGCTTGGCGTGAACAACATCGAGCTGGTCGCCACCGACCACGCGGGAAGGTCTGTGCGCACGCAGCGCGGCGCGTTGTACGGCGAGTTTACCGATTGGGACGCGCCGACGGAGCACGCGGTCACTGCGCGGATGGGTGATCGTTCGTTTGACGTGATTGAGCGTGCGCTCATTCGCCTGGTGGACGACGGTCTGGTGGACCAGATGCTGGACCAATACGCCGTCGGGACCGAGGACATCGAGATTCACGATGTCAGCTACGGCAGCGTGGACATTCGCCTCGTGCCCGAGCGGGGCCGCCTGCGGGCGGAGATTCTCGTCTACGACCTGCGCGTGGATCTGAGCGTCACCTACGGCGTGACGCTGCGCGGCTACGCCGAGGCTTCGCCGGCGAGGATTGTCGGCTACATCGAGCCGGAGCTGACCCGCAGCGGCCAGATCACGGCGGACCTCTACCAGCCGCAGATCAGCCTCGATGGCTTTGCCATTCACGTGGACGGCATCTGGGATTGGGTGGTCAGCTGGGTCAACGGCTGGGCGCAGGACTACGCCGAGGAGATGCTCACGGGCCTGGCCGAGGACGTGATCGTACCCGAGCTGTTTGACCCGGCGATGCTCGACCGCAGCTTCACGATCATGGGGCAGGAGATCGCCTACTCGGTGCGGCTCGATGACCTGGACGTGGACACGCGCGGGATCGCGGCGGTTGGCAATGTGACGTTGCCGTTGCCCCCGTCAGGCAACGCGCCCGCGTCGCCCGGCGTCTACACCACCTACTCGTCCCCCCCCGGCGACGACGTGCGCCGCATGTTCCGCGCGTCGGTGTCCGACGACATGATCAACCGGATGATGGCCACCGCGTGGCGGGCGGGCCTCCTGGACCTCAACATCCGCGAGCTTATTGGCGATGGCGGCGCCCTGCCCATCGAGCTCAACGCTGGCTCCATCGCGTTGCTCGCGGGGCCGCAGTTGCTGGAGCATGCCGAGCCCGACACCCCGGTAGACGTGCAGCTTCGCCCGCTGCTTCCCCCGGTGGCCGAGGTGCGCGTGGGTCGCAATTCACTGCTTCGCCTGCACCTGTCCGAGCTGATGCTGGACCTCTACCTTGCGCCGGAGAGTGGCCGCAGGAAGCTCTTTGCGTCGGTGGCCACCTACGCAACCCTGGACATCTCCGTGACCGTGGAGGACGACAGGGTCAGCCTTGGCTTTGTGTTGGCTGTGGATGTGGACCTGGCCGACGAGCCGCTCTTCGACCTCCAGGACGCGCTCATCGAGCAGATCGTCGGAGGGCTCCTCGAGCGACTCCCGGAGATCCTCGGTTATGAGGGTTTGGACGGCCTCTTTGACTTTGGCGGCCTCGAGATTCTGGGCGTCGGGATGCAGAACGCGGAGATCCACCCCGACGGCGCCGCCGGCGATTTCCTGACCTTCGACGTGGACATCGTCAACCGATAGTCCGCGCGTCGTGCGCGACCCCGACGAACAGCTTGGTGGGACGCTAAGGTCCCAGGCCCGAAACAGAAGCCCGCTTCTGAGAGGCGACCTCGCCATGGGCAGGACCCAGCGGGGTACTAGTCGCAGTCGAGTTCGATCTGCACGGGTTCCGGGCTACCTACCTCGTGGCCGGGTCCAAGCTGGCCGCGCTCCCCGTCGCCCCAGCAAAACAAGGTACCTTCCGGCGTGACCGCGCAGGTGTTGAGCTGGGCGGCGCCGCCGGAGCGCGCGGCTGCAAGCAGTGTCTTCACGGGCTGCGGCCGAAACTCGGTCGTGCCGTCCCCGAGCTGTCCCAGGTTGTTCCGTCCCCAACAGCTGAGCGCGTCCTCGGCGCCGATGGCGCAGATGTGGGTGGAGCCTTCCACAAAGACGTGGCTCGCACCGGTGAAGACCTCCTGGGGCAGCGCCGAGTTCAGCGCCACGGAACCGGGGCCTGCCAGCGGGTCGTCGACCATGCCCCAGCAAGACACGACGCCCGCGGACGTGCGCGCGCAGCTGTGCGAGAAGCCCACGCTCACCTCCACCACATCCTCGATGTCGGCTCGCACCGCCACGGCGCTGTCCTCGCCCGTGCCGTTGCCGAGGTGGCCAAAGTCGTTCCGGCCCCAGCACCACAGGCTGCCGTCGGGCTTGCGCGCGCAGGTGTGGAAGCCTCCGCCGGCCAACGCGGTCGCGCCGACGAATGGGGTTCCGCCCACGTCCACGAGGACCTGGACCGGCGTTCGCGCCTCGTTGAGGGTCCCGTTGCCCAGCTGAGAGGTGTTGTTCTGGCCCCAACACCAGACCGTCTCGTCGCCGCGCACGGCGCATGTGTAGGCGCAGCCCGCCGCCACCGTGGTCACATCCGTGAACGGCTCGCCGTCCTCGGTGACCACCTGGACGGGCGTGGTGCTCATCTGCACCCCGGGCGAGCCCAGGTTTCCAGAGGCGTTTCGGCCCCAGCACCACACGGTGCCGTCGTTCGCCAGGGCACACGCGTGCTGGCACCCGGCCACGACCTCGGTGACGCCCTCCATCGTTCGCCCGGGCACGGCGCTGTCCTCCAGCGAGCCCTGGCCCAGCTGGCCGAGGTCGCCGGACCCCCAACACCAGGCTTCATCGTTGCGGGTCAGTGCACACGCGAACCGCGTCCCCACGGTCACCTTCTGGACGCACCCGTCGCCTGGCGCATCGGCCTCTACATCGCCACCGA
>CALBXO010000032.1 GCA_937890335.1 uncultured Pseudomonadota bacterium
GCAACCCGTGTACCACCGACGCCTGCCAGGGCGGCCAGTGCGTCACAACGCGTGTTCAGAACTGCGTGGAGCCACCTGTGCTGGACCCCTTTGTCACCCCGACCAACGTCGGCACCACCATGCTGACGGGGACCAAGCCCGCCGGCGCGTCCGTGCAGATCAATGATCTGGAAGCGGTACCGGAGAGCCCCGACGAGACCTGGACCGTGACCTTGAACCTCGCGCCCGGTGAGAACGTCTTCCGGATCTGGAGCGTGGACCAGGGCCAGCCGAGCGCGGTGCGCGAGATCGTCATCGTCTTTGACATCGTCCTGCCCACCACGAGGGTGACGCCCGGCGGCGGCGTGTTCCTGCAGGGGGTGGCCGTGACCATCGCCTCCGACGAGCCGTCGACGGTCTACTACACCACCGACGGCTCCGCCCCCGCTGCGGGCTCGCCTCACTTCGACAGCGTCCGGGAGATTCGCATCTTCGACGACACGACGCTGCAGCTGCGGTCGCTGGATCGCGCCGGCAATTGGGAGGAGCAGGTGGTCGTCGTCCGGTTTGAGATAACGGGCGAAGGCAACGCGTGGTCCGCCGGGACGCAGCTGGCCGAGCCTGTGACACTTGCGGCTGCGGCGGCGATTGGGGGCGTGGTCTACATCTCCGGTGGGTCCGACGGGCTCGCCCCGCAGGCCGGTGTCCATGAGTACGTGGTCGCCGATGACGCCTGGTCCACGCTGCCGTCGCTGCCGGGCGGACGCGCACAACATGTGATGGTCGCCGTGGGCTCGCGGCTGTACACAATCGGCGGCGAGGACGATGGCACGCCGCTCAACAGCACGATCTCGCTGCGGCCCGGCGTCGATATGGCGTGGACCGCGCACGCGCCCATGCTCAGCACGCGCTACGGCGTGGCTGCGGTGGGCGTGGGCAGCTCAATCTGGGTGCTTGGCGGCAAGGGCAATGGGGATGCGGTCCTCGACAACGTCGAGGTCTACAACACGAGCAACAACACGTGGCGCAACAACGTGGCGCCGCTGCCGCGGGTCCGGTACGGCCTGAGCGCCGTGGAGTACGCGGGATTCATCTACGCGATTGGCGGCGAGGACGCCGATGGCGTGCCCATCGCGGAGGTAGACCGCTACCAGATCTCCACGAATACCTGGACCACCGTCGCCGAGCTGCCGACGCCGCGCTCCTTCGCGACCGCCGGTATTCAGCGCAACGAGGGCGACATCGCGGGGGGCTATGTGGGCATCGTCATCGCCGGAGGGCTGACGCTGGGCGGCGCGCCCACGGTGGTGACCGAGGAGTACATCATCGACGACGATCAGTGGCGCACGCGGACCCCGTTGGGTCGTCCGCGACACGGCGCCGCGTCGGTGTCGTTCAGCGTGGAGGATCCCGTGGACGGGTCGATCGGCGAGCTGTGGGCCTTGGGCGGACAGGTCGCGGGAGGCCTCAGTGACACCGTGGCCCGGTTCAGGCTGCACCAGGATCACCTGCGTCGGGTGGAGCCGCTGCCGGCGCCGCGGTACCGCCACGTGGCTCTGCCGGTGGGAGAGACGATCTACATCGTTGGCGGACGCGCGTTCCAGGAGGAGACCACGGTCGTGGCCTACGACGCGGAGACGGGCTATTCGCGCAGCGTATCCTCGCTGCCGACGCTGCAGAACGGAGCGGGCGGCGCGGTGGTTCGGGACCAGATTTACCTGGTCGGCGGCGCCAACGGCTTTGGCAACCCGGTACCGACACACCGCGTCTACGACGACGTGACGGACCAGTGGACGGAGCTGCGTCCGATGACGACGGCGCGCATTCACCCCGCCGTGGTCGCGCTCGACGGGAAGGTCTACGTGATCGGTGGCACCAACGGAGGCTCGGTCCAGAGCGTCGAGATCTACGATCCCGTGACGAACACCTGGACCGCAGGCCCCGCGCTGCCCGCGGGGCGCGCGGGTGCCATGGCCACCGTGTTCAACGGCGAGATCTACATCGTCGGCGGGCGCGACTCCAACGGCACTGTCATCGCGTCCATCCTGGTGCTGCGCAATGGGAGCTGGTCGGGAACCGGTCGCTCCATCGCGGTCGCCGATGGCGTGGCGCTGCGGATGCATAGCAACCAGCTCATCGTCTTTGGCGGCATCGACAGCAACGGGGTCCACGAGGAGGCGGTCACCTGGACCATGCCCAATGGGCAGCCGCTGGCCCAGGAGCCGTTGACCACCGCGCGGCAGCTGCTCGGCGGGGCGGTGCTCAACGGGGAGATCTACTTGCTGGGCGGCAACGTCAACCTCGGCGCCGAGGCGCCCGGTACCGCGCTGGTCGAGAAGTTGCGGGGCGAGTGCTTCAACGGGCGACAAGACGGCCGCGAGACCGAGATTGACCGCGGCGGCGGCTGTCCGGTCAGCGCGTCGACCTACTCCGAGAGCTTCAGTGGGAACGTGAGCCCAACCTCCACCCAGTGCAGAAACTGGAACTCGTTCCGCGCGACGCTCAACCGCAGCTTCACCGAGATCACCTTGCGCGGGTCGCGCGATGAGGTCGGCCACACCTGCCGCGGCGCGTCGGCCAATGCGCTGTGCTCCGCTTTGCGGACGGGAACCGACCTGACGCGCAGCTGCGACGGGCGGGTGTGGACGGTAGATTCCGCGTGTGGCAGCGGCGTGGAGGTGACCACCGGCGGCAGCATGTGCACATGCAATGGCGGTGGCCACACGGTCCGACCGTGCACGGGGAACGACAATTGGGGCGGTATCAACGGCAATAGCTGCAGCGCACCCGCGCAGCGCATGGACGTAGTCTGCCGGTGACCTCTGGCCCCCAGGCAGAGGCGGCGCGCGCGCACAGGCTGTGGCGCATCGGCCGGCGAGACGTGGCCGTCAGGCTTCGGCCCACCTCGCCGGAGGTGTGCCGCCGGGTCTCGTCCCGGTCCGTTCTAATCATGTGGGCTGCGGTCTTGCCTGTTGCGGCCTGCTCGGATCCGCCTGCCGAGCCCGCGCCGGACCCGCCCGTCGGCTACACCGAGGACCGTCCGCCGTGCGCGGCGCGTTCGCCGCTGCGCAGCGCCTATTTTGGGGACCTCCACGTGCACACGGCGCTAAGCTTTGACGCGTATGTGCACGAAGTTCGTGTGACGCCGGAGCAGGCCTACGCATTTGCGCGCGGGGGCGAGGTCAAAGTGCCACCCATGGGCCCCGATGGTCAGGGCACGCAGCGGGTGAAGCTTCGGCGGCCACTCGATTTCGCGGCGGTCACGGACCACGCCGAGTTCATCGGGCCCGCCCTGGACTGCGTCACGGAGGGCTCCGCGGCGTACGACGACCGGATCTGCGCGCAATTCCGGGCCGGGGACGGCGCCGGCATCGTACGCTGGGGCCTCCAATTGACCGCTGCGGAGCCCGACCGGTTCCCGGAGCTGTGCAATTCGCCCGGGGTGGATTGCGATGCGACGACGGCCAGCGCGTGGTCGCGCCTGATCGACGCGGCCGAGAACGCCTACGACAAGACCGACGCCTGCGAGTTCACGACGTTCATCGGGTACGAGTGGACCGGCAACACCGGGGGCTCCAACCTCCACCGCAACGTGATCTTCCGCAACGACGACGTGCCGGCCTTCCCCGTGAGCTATTTTGAGGAGGGGACGGCGCCAGGCCTGTGGCGACAACTCGACGCCGTCTGCAACGACGCGGAGGGCCGCTGCGAGGTGCTCGCCATCCCCCACAACAGCAACCTCAGCAACGGCAGGATGTTCGTCCCCGAGGCCGTCCCTGACGAGGGTGAGGCCGAGCTCGCCGCGCTGCGCGCTCGAATGGAGCCGCTGGTCGAGATCTTTCAACACAAGGGATCGTCGGAGTGCATGAATGGGCTGAGCGGCGTGCTCGGGGGGCAGGACGAACTCTGCGAGATCGAAAACCTGCGACTCGCGGCCGACGATTGCGGCGATCGCACCGGTGGAGGCCTTGGGATACGGAACAGCGGGTGTGTCAGCCGCCACGACTTCGTGCGCAATGTGCTGCTGACCGGGCTGCTCGAGGAGGAGCGCCTGGGCGTGAACCCCTATCCATTGGGTTTCATTGGCAGCACGGACACCCACAACGGCACCCCAGGCGCCACGCAGGAGGACGCCTGGGCCGGGCATCATGGGCGCGAGGAGGCGCAGATCGAGGACCGATTCGGACCGCCCGACATCGCGCTCACCGGGATCGTGAACAACCCGGGGGGCCTGGCCGGGATCTGGGCCGTGGAGAACTCCCGCGACGCGCTCTACGAGGGCCTTGTTCGCAAGGAGACCTTTGGTACCAGCGGTCCCAGGATCGCGCCCCGCTTCTTTGGCGGTCGCGGTCTGTCCGAGGCGCTCTGCGGCAGCGCCGATTTCCTCGAGCAGGCGTACGCGCAAGGCGTGCCCATGGGCGGCACGCTGGAGCCCGGTGCGGCCCCGACCTTCGTCGGTCAGGCGACGATGGACCCGGATGGCAATGCGCTGGAGAAGCTTCAGGTGGTCAAGGGGTGGATCGACGCCGAGGGAAATCGGCGGTACCAGGTGGTGGACATCGCCGAGACAGCCGGGGCGCTGGACGAGGGCAGCTGCGCGACCTCTGGCGGTGCCCCGTCCCTCTGCGCGGCCTGGACAGATCCCGACTACGACGCCGCACAGCGGGCCTACTACTACCTGCGCGTCGTGGAGGTTCCCTCGTGCCGCTGGAGCACGTGGGATTGCCTGCGGGCCAGCGCCGACGCCCGGCCCGAAGCGTGCGACGACCCGGACACGCCCAAGACGATCCGCGAGATGGCGTGGAGCTCACCCATCTGGCTTGCGCCGCAACCGTGATTTTCAACGGGCGGTCTTCCTGCCGATCCACACGGGGTGCGCAGGCGTACTGGTTGCGACGGTCCAATGCATCGGGCCAGGCTGCGGACAGGAGGAGATGATGAAGGCAATGGTTTGGGGTGTCGCGGCGCTGCTGGTGCTCACCGCGTGTGGGGAACCTGGCGAGGAGGACGGCGCCGTGCTGCGGGAACTGGATCTCGACGCCTGCCAGGAGCGCGGTGCCCTTCCCGAGTATGAGCTCAGCGGCGAGGCGGTGGACAGCCTGACCGCCAGCGCCAAGGAGCTCAGCGGGCAGTGGATGGGTGTCAGCTCCGAAGGTGGGCTGAGCGTCGCGACCATCATGACCGAGGCAGGCGCGGCCACTCTGACGCTCCCGGCGGACCCCGCGGCGCTGGACCTGCCCGAGGACGGCGCGGCGGTCACGCTGCGCTCCTTTGTCGGCTTTCCAGAGTCGGGTGCCGTGAACAATGTCAGCGTTGCGGACGCGGCTGGGCTCGTCGCCCATGTGGTGTTCGCCGAGCATTTTGACCAGGCGTCGCAGGCACCGGGGTTCGCGCTGCAGCGCGCCAACACGTTGTGCAAGCGGCCGGCCGATGTCTGCCAGCGTGTGTTGGTGGACGATACCGTTCGGTTCGAGTCCGGTGGTGTCGAGGTCGAGCTGAATCCGGGCGAGGAGGCGGTTCACCGGACGGACGCCGATGCTCACTGGATCTACTTGCGCACTGCTGGTCACCGGGAGTACGGAGTGTATGAAGGAGAGTGCGAGGACGAGACGGCTCCCTGGGTCGGCTACGTCATCGTGCGCGCCCGCAGCTAGCCCATTTTGGGGTGCCACGGGTGCGGGCACACAGGCCGCGCCGAGAGGAGCTCGATGGCACGAAATCCCGTCCGGATCGAGGAGTACTCGAGCGACATACACATTGTCGCCGAGGCGCCACCGGGCGCGAGCCAGCTCGCCATCGTCAGCCTCCGCGTCGCCCACTACGACACGCTTCGCGCCACCAATGACGGGCTGACCGAGCGTGCCGTCGAGGTGTTTCAGCAGACCCTGGCCGGACTCCTTGGGAGGTTTCCTGGCGCCGTGGCAGAGGCCCGGCCCCACGCCGTGATGCTCGCGTTTGACGACGTGCTGGCGGCCGTACACTGCGTGTTGGAGCTCCAGACGGCGCTCGCCTCGGCCACATGGCCGCAGGGACTCGAAAGACTGCCTGGGGCCGAGACGCAGATGCACGTGCGGGGCACGGCATTGTTCCGCGGACTGCGCGTGGCCGTGGGCATCGGGGTTGGGTCGCCGATGCCCCGCAAGAATCCGCTGACGGGATTGACCACTTACGTGGGCGCCAGCGTGCAGGCCGCTGCGGACCTCGCCGCCATGGCCGCCGGTGGCCAGATCCTTGTGACGGAGGCAGCCCTGGCCGCGCTGGGGCCCGCTGGGCAGACGGTCCTCGCCGCGCAGTTCAAGGCGCTGGGGCGTGCGTCGCTGCCTGGATCTGCTGCGGCGATCCAGGTCTTTGAGGTCACGCCCAGAGGGCTTGTAGGACGCGAGTTTGCGCCGCTGCGCTCGACGGTTCGCGTCTCCCACAACCTCCCTGCCGTGGTCTCTGGATTTGTCGGGCGCGATGCCGAGTTGCAGGCCCTCGACGAGGTCCTGTCGCGGGGCGGGCGTGTGACCACGGTCACGGGGCCGGGCGGCGCCGGAAAGACGCGCATCACCGTGGAGTACGCGGCGCGACACCTGCGCGAGTACGACGGGGCCGGTGGCGTGTGGTTCATCGACCTTGTCGCATCGCGCGAGCTCGAAGACATCGTGGAGGCCGTGGGCGGTGTCCTGGATGTTCCCCTTGGAGATGAGGAAACCTCCGCGGCGGCCACGGAGCGCGTCGGACGTGCGCTGCGCGCGCGGGGACCGACGCTGGTGCTCCTGGACAATTGTGAGCAGGTCGCCGACGCGGCAGCGCGGGCGTTGGACATCTGGAGCCAGCTTGCGCCCCAGGCGAGCTTTCTGGCCACGTCTCGGCGCGTGTTGGGTGCCCATGGCGAGACGCGGTTTCCGCTGGGACCGCTCAACCCCGCGGAGGGTGTCAGGCTCTTCGCCGAGCGCGCCCGGGCGATCCGCCCGGACTTCGTGTTCGACCAGGCCGCCACCGCGGACGCCACGGGCATCGTCGCCGCGCTGGAGGGCAATGCCTTGGCCATCGAGCTCGCAGCCTCCCGTCTGGCGACCCTGCTGCCGAGCCAGATTCTCGACCGGCTCTCGGAGCGCCTGTCCCTGTTGGAGCGGCCGCAGGGGGACGCAGAGCATCGCCATTCGGCCCTGCGCACGACGATCGAGTGGACATGGCGACTCTTGCCACCGGCGTCTCAGCGGGCCGTGGCGGAGCTGGCGGTTTTCCGCGGCGGGTTTTTCCTCGGGGCAGCGACGGCGCTGTTGTCCGACGCCAAGGACGAAGCGGACGCCCTGTCCACGGTCCAGCAGCTGCACGACTGGTCGCTGCTCGAGAGCTTTGTCCCCTCTGGGGCCGTTGGCGAAACACGCTACCGCCTCTACGAGAGCGTGCGGAGCTTCGGGCGCGAGGTACTGGACGGATCCGGCCACGGGCCTGCCGTGCGCCTGCGGCATGCGACGTGGTTTATCGAGAGCGCAGAGAGCTGGCTGGCCGGGGCCCGCACCGCCAGCGCCGAGGAGAGCCTGCGAAGGCTGGGGTTGGAGGCCGACAACATCGGGGCCGCGCAGCGTAGAGCGGCGCGCCTGGACCCGGCGTTGGCCATCCGCGGCGCGTTGGTCCTCGAGCCCGCAAGCGCATTGCGCGGGGCGCGCGTCGCCGTGGTGGAGGTGCTGGACCAGGCCGTGGAGTTCGCGCGCGATCCGTCCATCGAGGCCACCACGCTTGCGCAGGTGCTGCTGGCGCGGGCCCGCACCCGGCTGCGGCTTGGGACCGGCTCCGGTGCGCTGGACGATGCCCAGCAGGCGCTCGCCATCGCCGGCGAGAGTGGGGACAAGGCCGTGGAGTTGGAGGCTCGGCTGGTGTTGGCGCGGCTTCTGCGGGGCAGCGCGCCGGAGCATCGGTCGCCCCATGTGAAAGCGGCGATGCGGCTGGCCTTCTCGGGCCGCAGTTGGCGTCAGCGGGCCCGCGCCACCATCGAGCGCGCGGTAAGCCTGCGGTACCAGGGGGAGCTCGACGAGGCCGCCCACGGGCTCGCCGAGATTCTGGACCACTCGGAGTACGTCGGCGATCCGCGCGTGCTGGCGGACGTTCGCATCGAGCTCGCCGCCGCGGAACGGGTCCGGGGCCGCACCGGTGCTGCCTCGGCGTACCTCGCCGACGCCCTGGGTACCTGCCGCAGCCTGGGTGACTGGCGCCGCGTGGTGGAGATCACCGTGGGGCTCGGGGAGATCTCGGCGGCAGAAGGGCGCGAAGACGACGCCGTAGGACAATTGGAGCAGGCCCATAAGCTGGCCGGTGACATCGGGGACGATCATCTGGCGGACGTCGCCTGCGCGGAGCTCGGTGTCGCCGCGCTGCGGCAGCGCGATCCGGACCGCGCGATTCAGGGGCTGCACGCCGCGGTCCGTGGCTTTGAGGCGCGCGGCGATCTGCCGTCTGTGGCTCGCTACGTGGCGCATCTGGCCGCGGCCCACGCCATGCGCGGCGACCTGGAGACGGCCCAGCGGGCGCTCGACCACGCCGGCGCGCTCGTGGGGGGGCATGCCGAGACGCCCCAGGGGGCCGCGACCCGCTTTGGCGAGGCGGTCATCGCGCTCGTCTCGGCGCAGCGCGTTCCGGCCGATGCGCAAGCTCGATACCTGGAGACCGTCCGGGCCGTATTGCTGGCACCGGCGTTGCTCAGCGCCACGCAGCGTCGCTACCTGGAGCGGGAGGTGCTTCGCGCGTTCCCGTCGTGGGCGGCCTCCGACGACCACTCGCTGGGCGAGACCGTGGTGCTCGCGGCCGACGGGATGTGGTTCCAGGTTCCGGGTGGGGAGAAGACGAGCCTGGAGAACCGGGTGGCCCCGCGCCGCATCCTGGGCGCGCTGGTTGCGGCGCGCAGAGCGACGCGCGCCCTGACCATGGACGACCTGCTCGAGGCGGGTTGGCCCGACGAGCGCGTCATCCGCTCAGCGGGCGCCAACCGCGTCTACGTCGCCATCGCGACGCTGCGCAAGCTCGGCCTCGGGCGGGTGCTGATGTCGGGCAAGGACGGCTACCGGTTGGACCCCGACGTTCCCGTGAAGTTCGTCTAGACCCAATGCCGCTCACTTAAGGGTCTAGACTGCGGATCCGGCCCGTGGCGCTCGTCGCCGGTGCCCATGCGTCCGTTCCAGGACTCTGTCCTTCTGCCGGTCCTGCACGCGGGTTATTTTGGGCCATCGTCGTGACGGCGTAGACTCCGTTCGGTCCGTTCACCAGCACTCCCAGAGCCCATGCCAGACAGAAAGGTCCTCGTCGAGGACGATCGCACGGGGATGCACCCCGTTACACTCGAGCGCGCCGTGCTCGATCACCTTCGCTACACATGCTCCAAGCCCGAGGACGGAGCGACCCCGCTCGACATCTACGAAGCGCTGTCCCACACGGTCCGCGACCGCCTGGTCAACCGTTGGATTCAGACCCAGCAGCGCTATACGCAAGAGGATCGCAAGCGGGTGTACTACCTGTCCGCCGAGTTCCTGCTCGGGCGCCAATTACACAAGAATCTGTCGTATCTCGGCATCGTGGACGTGGCGCGCACTCTGTTGAACGCGCGCGGCATCTCCCTGGACGACGTGTTGGAGCAGGAGCCGGACCCGGGCCTCGGGAACGGAGGGCTCGGCCGGCTGGCGGCGTGCTTCCTGGACTCGATGGCCACGCTGGACATCGCCGGGTACGGGTACGGCATCCGGTATGAGTTTGGGATTTTCCGGCAGGGCATGCGCGACGGGTGGCAGGTCGAGCAGGCCGACGCCTGGCTGCGGTACGGGTCCCCGTGGGAGCTTCCGCGCCACGAGTACACCATCGAGGTGAAGTTCAACGGCCGGGTCGAGCACGGCATCGACCGGGATGGTAACGAGCATGTCCGGTGGGCGGACGCGGAGACCGTGCTCGGCGTGCCGTTCGACATCCCAATCGCCGGATACGGGACCGAGACCGTCAACACTCTGCGACTCTGGAGCGCGCGCGCCTCCCGCGAGTTCAACCTCGCCGTGTTCAACGACGGCGACTACCGGCATGCGGTGGAGGAGAAAGCGCTCAGCGAGAGCATCTCCAAGGTGCTCTACCCCAAGGACGACAGTCTGGAAGGCAAGGAGCTGCGCCTCAAACAGCAGTACTTCTTCGTGGCGTGCTCGGTGGCGGACATCATCCGCCGCTACAAACGCACGCACGATGACTTCTCGTCGTTTGGCGACAAGTGTGCCGTGCAGCTCAACGACACCCACCCGGCGATCGCCGTGGTCGAGTTGATGCGGGTCCTGATGGACGAAGAGGAGCTCGGCTGGGACGCCGCGTGGGAACAGACCCACAAGGCGGTCGCCTACACGAACCACACACTGTTGGCGGAGGCGCTGGAGACCTGGCCGGTGCCCATGTTTGAGCGCCTGTTGCCTCGGCACCTCGAGATCATCTACGAGCTCAACCACCGCTTCTTGCGCCAGGTGCACATCCACGCGCCGGGCGACGACGACCTCAAGCGTCGGGTCAGTCTGATCGGTGAGGACGGCGGCAGGCACCTGCGGATGGCCCACATCGCGGTGGTCGGCTCGCACGCCGTCAACGGGGTGGCGGCGCTGCACTCGCAGCTCATCCAGGAACAGCTGCTGCCCGACTTTGCACGGATGTACCCGGGACGGTTTCAGAACAAGACCAACGGCGTCACGCCTCGCCGGTGGCTGCGGCTGTGCAATCCAGGGCTGTCGGGGGCCATCACAGAGCGGATTGGTGAGGGTTGGATCGGTGATCTGGACGAGCTCCAGAAGCTGTCCGCCTACGCCGACGACCCGGCGTTTCACGACGACCTCCGCGGCATCAAGCGCGCCAACAAATACCGGCTCGCGGGGATTGTGAAGCAGCTGTGCGGGTTTGAACCGGACTGCGACTCGCTGTTCGATGTCCACGTCAAGCGCATCCACGAGTACAAGCGGCAGCTGCTCAACATCTTGCACGTGGTCGCGCTCTACCGCGCGCTGCGCGACCAGCCTGGACTGGATGTGGTTCCGCGGACCTTCCTGTTTGGGGGCAAGGCGGCGCCTGGGTACGCGACGGCCAAGCTGCACATCAAGCTCATTGGCGACGTGGCCGCCATCGTCAACGACGATCCCAAGGTGCGCGACCGGCTTCAGGTTGGGTTCATCCCCAACTACTGCGTCAGTCTGGCGGAGCGGATCATCCCGGCGGCGGACATCTCAGAGCAGATCTCCATGGCCGGCAAGGAGGCCTCGGGCACCGGGAACATGAAGTTCGCGATGAACGGCGCCCTGACCCTCGGGACTCTGGACGGCGCCAACATCGAGATCCGGGACGAAGTGGGCGCGGATCACTTCTTCCTTTTT
>CALBXO010000033.1 GCA_937890335.1 uncultured Pseudomonadota bacterium
GTGCTCGCGGCGCGCGTTCACATCAGGGGTGAGTGACGCGAGAATGCGCCACGCGTCCGCGTTGTGGACGTACTCGCCAAGGGCCCTGCGCGCGAAATCCTCGCGGTCGTCGTCGTTGTCGGCCAGCACCGCCTCGAGGACCAGCCCAGCGGCGCGTTCTTGCGGGGCGCGCGCCTTCTCGAGTTCTTGTTTGAGGTCCAGGCCGCGGAACTCGCCGAAGAACTTCTCGAAGGTGCCGGTGACATCCTCACGGGAGGGCAACTGACCCTGAAGCAGCGCCTCCACGTTCTCCAGAGTGGAACGACCTTCTTCCAGCGAGCCGAGGAGATTCCCGATCTCCTGCTTGGCTTTGCGCTGGGCGAGGCTCTTGCGCTTCGGACCCTTCTGGGCTCGCCTTGGGGTTCTTTTTTTGCTCATATCGTCTGTCCTGGAGGGTACACCTTGATGTCACGCCTTGTCTTGCTCGCCGCCATTGTGTCTCTGACCGTCGCCTGCGGCGGCGATTCCGGAACCCCAGGCGACGCGGTCGACGCCGGGCGCGACGTTGCGGACGTCCCGCCCGATGCGCCCGACATCCTGGAGGTGGGCACGGACGCGGACACGGACGCCTTGGACGCCCCGGACACTTCGGACGTCCCGCCGGACGCGCCTGTGGTGTGCGAGGTCGTGCGGGGCGAGCCGGAGCAGATTCCCGAGCCGGCCATCCACACGCCACGCTGGGCGTTTGAGCCATGGATCTCCAAAGACATCTCAGACGGCCCGGACACCTACGCGTTCGTGGACGGGTTCCTGGAGCGCGACATCCCCGTGGGCGTCGTGGTGCTCGATAGCCCCTGGGAGACCCACTACAACACCTTCATCCCCAACCCCGAGCGCTACCCGGACTTTGTCCAGATGGTGGCGGACCTCCGGCAGCGCGGTGTGCGGGTGGTGCTGTGGATGACGCAGATGATCAACTCCATCGGAGTGGACGGCGAGCAGGGGGGCGACAGCTACGTGGGCCCGTCGCCGAACCTGGCCCAGGCAGAGGCCTGCGACTTCCTGGTGGACGAGGGCCGCCAATATTTCTGGTGGAAGGGATACGGGGCCGGTCTGGACTTCTTCAATCCGGACGCAGTGGCGTGGTGGCACGCCCAGCAGGATCTGGTGCTGGACGCGGGCATCGCGGGGTGGAAGCTCGATTTTGGTGACGAGTATGTGACCAGTGACCCGGTGATGACCGCGGCTGGACCCAAGCCTCACCAGGAGTACTCGGAGGCGTACTACCGAGACTTTCTGGCGTACGGCGTCCACAAGCGCGGGCCGGAGGAGTTCGTCACCATGGTGCGGCCCTACGACAAATCCTATCAGTGGGAGGGGCGGTTTTTCGCCCGACCGGAGCACGCGCCGGTGGCGTGGGTGGGCGACAATACGCGGGACTGGGCCGGCCTGTCGGACGCGCTGGACCATGTGTTTCGGTCCGCGGACCGCGGCTATGTCGTCATCGGAAGTGACATCGGCGGGTACCTGGACCGGCTGGATACCAACCTGACCCAGACCGTCCCCTACAACCAGGGCGCCTTCGACAAATGGGTCGCACTCGGCGCGATGATGCCTTTCATGCAGCTCCACGGCCGGGCAAATCTCACCCCGTGGACCGTGCCTGATGACGTGGACGAGTTCGTCGCGCTCTACCGCTACTGGAGCACGCTGCACAGCGCCCTGGTGCCATTCTTCTACTCGCTGGCGCGGGAGGCGTACGCCGGCAACGGTGGCCCCATCGTTCGACCCGTGGGCGCGTTGGACTCGTGGGCTGGCGACTACCGCTTCCATGTGGGCGACGCGTTCTTCGTCGCGCCGATCCTCGACGACACGGGCGTCCGCGACGTGCCGTTGCCGGCAGACGGCACCTACTACGATTGGTGGGCGCCGGGTGCGGACGCGCTCGCGGGGGGCCAGACGTTGGCCGGGTACGACGCGACAGTCAGGCGGCGCATCCCGCTGTTCGTCAGAGGCGGCGCCATCGTTCCGATGAAGGCGGAGGACGGGTCGGCCGAGCTGCTGCTCTACCCCGGCGGGCAGCCCAGTGAATTCGTGGTCCACGATGCCGATGGACAGACCACGGTGGTCGGGCTGGGCGGTGACCGGGTGCAGATGAGCCGGGTTCCCGAGCCTGTCCTTCTGCGGATTCGCTGGGAGGCGCGCCCGACCACCGTGGGGACCCTGCCCGAGGTGGAGGACGCGACGGCGGCGGCCGAAGGGTGGTCTTTCGACGCCGACACCCGCACACTGCTGGTCAAGGTCCCGGCCACAGTGGACCCGACGACCCTCGTGTTGGAGTAGGCATGCTGACATCCCAGGCGCGCATCGAGGCGGCGCTGCGACGCATCACGACCGAAGGTGGCGACGGAAACTTCGTCATCGTGACGACCGGCGGCTACTACGTTCAGTTCGCGGGCGAGCCCGGCACCGACGAGGTGCATATGGAGGACGTCGGCAACG
>CALBXO010000034.1 GCA_937890335.1 uncultured Pseudomonadota bacterium
GGCTCGGTGACATCCTGTGGGCGCGGCGGGACGCGTCGGAGGAGGACGAGGAGTGTGAGGTTGTGCCTGTTCGGGGCTGGTGCGCGCAGACTGTCTGCGAGAGTCTCGAGGATCTGGCGCGGTCCACCGCGCTGCTGGCTCGCCGAGCTTTCTGGTTTCAACAGATTGCCGCTGCTGAGATTTGGTTCCGGGCCGCACACGACGGGTCTCCGCGTTGTGTCAACGTGGAGCCCGAGGCCAGCGACCTGCCCGCGATCGCAGGGTATGATCGCCTGCGCGTCCTCACCAGCGAGCTTCGCCGCCTCTGCCGGACCGGTGACTCGGTGGCAATGCGGCTCGCGTGCGGCACGGTGCTGGATGTCCAGCAACTGCGGGGGGCTCTGGCATGGGTGTGACCGAATCGCGGGCCGAGGGGCCAGGGCGCGCCGGCTCTCGCGGCGTTGGACGGCCGGAGGGGAACCGCGGGTTGCGCTCCGGTGCGACACAGTTGAGCTGGCTGGCGGTGATCTGCCTGTTCGGCCTGGGGGCCTGTACGGCGCGGCCCCACTACTACGTGGTCGAGTACGACGTGGCGCACAGGCCCGAGGTCGCGGCCACGACGGGCGCCCCCGAGGTGACGGGCGGGGTCGCGCTGACCCGGTGCGACACCGCCATGTGCGAACGATTGGCCAAGCATGTGGAGGATGCGGCGTCGGCCAGGGGGTACGCCTTCGACCCCGATGGCGCGCTCACACTGCATATCGACGACGTGACGTTGGGGGGAGCCGCGGCGATCCTCTACGACGTTCCCAAAGTGCGCTACGTCTTTCAGACGGCGCCGGACAAGCGCGAGCAGGTGGCGTTGGAGCGCGACGCTGACAAGGTGGAAGCGAGGTGTCGGGGACGGTTCTACGCGTTCCTGGACCAGACGGAAGAGATCCGGTCTGTGGCGAGGACGCGCGCTGTGCTGCGGCGCGGGGACGAGACACTCTGGGACGTGCGTCGCGTGCATGGCGACGCGGCGCTGATCGAGGGTGATCCGCGCTTCATCTACCGTGCCGGCGACAACTTCATCTTGTTCGGTCGCCGGCGGGCCCTGGCCAAAGCCCGGGTTCACGACGCCGTGTGCACGGATCGCCGGGTGGAGTACCCACTGCTCGGCGCCGGACGTTCCGGATTTGGGACGCCGGTGCGCCGCGAAGTGATTCTCTTTGCCCGCAGTGTCGAGCACGAAGCACCGAACATCGACGGCTGGCTCCAGGAGGCCGCCGAGGAGCTGGTCAGTGCCCTGGTGACTCCAGCGGAGTCGGCACCCCCTCCGGCGGCAGATTCTGGGCCGGCCGCGACGCCCCTCGATGCGTTGGACCCTGCACCTGGTACGGACGGCCCATCACCCGATTGATCATGTTGCGGGTTCGCCAGCTGAAGTAGGCGCTCGTGAACTCGACCATATTGGCGCCGTCGAAGTAGGGGTTGTCGAGGCGCCCGAGGTTGATGAGGGTCAGCGCCTGCTCTGCCACGCTGACCGGACAGCCCTGAATGCGGACCACGTCGACGCCCTCGAGCTGTTTCATCTTGCGGCCGACCTTCCACATCTTGGCAAAGATGTCGTCGTGCTTTGCGGCGTACTGGCTCTTCTTGCTCCGGTCGACATAGACACTGTCGATTTTCACATCGGCGCCAGCCACCGTGCCGCAGAAGCTTGAGCAGTCACCCATGAAGACCACTTTCTCGCCGGCGCGCGCATCGATCTCACCGTCGTACGCACCGAAGACGATGTGGACGCGAGGCATCTTCTCGTCCGTGCCGGCGTCGTAGAGGCGCAGAATCTCGATGGCCTCCTCGATCGCGCCGGGGCAGCCGCCCCAACAATAGTCGTCCTTGTCTCCCCCCGGCGGTGGTCCTGAGTAGGCGCGAATGCTCGTGCCTTCAAAGTAGTCCTCCACGCGGATGAGGCCCGTCTTGAAGCCTTGGGCGCGCTCCTGGGCCTCGGCCAATGACACGTCCCCGACGATGTCGATGTCGTCGAGATTGATGGGGCCGAACCCGCGCTCCCAGGCAAATCGGATGTGGTCCACCTGCATGGGGTCGACGCCGATGATGGCGCAGCAGACTGCGTCAAACGCCACCTGGTTCTGCCCCATGAGCACAAGGCCCAGATCGTAGGGCAACGGGGTCAGCATGCGGCCCTCACCCGCGGTGATGGCATCAATGGCGATGAACTGAGGCTGGATGGCGTACTGGAGGTCCGCGACCTTCTCGTTGAGCTTGTGGTCGTGGTCGAGCAAGCGGTGCCGGTCGTCCTGAATTCCGATGTAGTTCTTCATCGAGAACGTCACCGTGGTCCAAGGATGGGCCTTGAACTTGGGACAGTTCACGAAGAAATCGGTCCGCGTGATCGGCTCCGGGAAGAACATCGAGTCGCGCAGGCGGTCCGGGTGGTACAGCGGCACCTCGACCTGGGGGACCTCGTCAAAGTGGTACGCGCCGACGCCTCCGACCCGATCGAGCATCTCGTAGTACCCGGCGCCCTTGAAACTGAACCGCGTGGGGATCGTGATTCCGCAGCGTTCGCCGATGGCGATCTCCTGGATGTCGCTGCGCGCGCGATCCTTGAGGGCGCGCAGCACGCCTTCCAGGAACTCAGGGCGCGTGTAGGCGTGCGGGAACTGCGGTCCCGAGGCGACGCAATTGGGCTTGACCAGCGTTCGGCCCCACGGGCGCAGGTCGAGTCGTTCCAGCCCCTCGGAGACGATGCGGTGGATGCGACCTGAGTCGTAGTTGCGACAATCGCGAAGGATTACGGTTGGCTTGCTGCTCATGGCGTGTCCAAAAGTGAGCGCTCGTTCGGTTTTGACCCTGGGACACCCTACCAGACGACCGGGTCGGCAGCACATCCGCCGCGCGCCGCGAACCACGATTTCTGGGTAGCGCCCGGCTCGCGGTTCTATTGGTCGCTGACGCCGTCGAGGATCTTGTCCACGTCCTGGCGAGCGCGGCCGGACGCCGGCGAGCCATCCAGGGAGCGCACGTCGGACTGGCTCAGGTCGAGCTTGGGTGACATTACCAGGTCGTGAAACGCGGAGGATGCGCGCACGATGAAATCATCGTCGCCCTCGTCCTTTTCGCGGGTGACCTCAGCGCATCCATGCAGGGCGTCGTGGCGCCTGTACAGACAGACGCGAACGGTCGCGCCCGTGGTGACCTTGACGCTCAGGCCCCCCTTCTCGCTGTGGAAACGGGGCGAGCGCAGCAGCGCATCAGCCAGGTCTTCACCGAGGTCGTCGCCACCGTGGCTCACGGTAACGGGCAGGCTGATGTCGAGCCTGCGGAACGCGGCTGGGAAGTCCTCCAAGGTGAGGTCCCACGCTGCATCACGCTCAGCGCGGTCTCCGCTCTCATCGGCGGAGACGCCAAGCACCGCGGCAGTGCGCGCGCGCAGCATGACCTCCGCTGGAGGCAGCGTCTTCATGGCTTGGCGCGCCCGGCGCCCCGCCTCCTGGTGGTCGCCGCGCACCATGGCCACCTCAGCGTGGTACGCGTGGAAATAGCCTTCGGCGCCCGGGTGGTCCTCCATGCGCTCGGCGCGGCGGATGGACTCCGCGGTCACGCCGGGCCCAAGCATCTCCCCCAGACTTCCGACCAGCCAGACTTCGGTGTTGACGATGCCCGTCAGGTAGGGCCGCAGGATCTCCGTCAGGTCCGGGCGTCCAGCGAGCAGTTTGATGGCCCGCCGCCGCACGGACCAGGCTTCGAGCTCCAGTTGTTCGAGCTCGGGCGACGGGAAAAATCGGGTGGTCCAAGGCTGCGCTGCCTTCTCTTCCCGCAGCTCGCCGATGCGGAGCTGGAGCGCGTTGTAGAAGAGGATCGCGCCGGTGATTTTTCCCTGCAGCGGCGTGGCGCTGGTGCCACCGGCGCGGTCCGGTGTTTCGTAGACCCTGCGTGCGATGCGCAGAGCGTCTTCGCCGCGACCGAGCGCGATCATCAGGGTCGCCACCGCGGTGTCCATGGAGGCCTGGTCCTGTTGCAGGGTGTAGGCCTCGCGCGCCATCCGCTGCTGCTGCGCTCGCTTGAGCGCTGCCAGCGTCTCGGTCACGCGTCCCTCGAGCAGGTAGATCATGCCCAGGCTGCGCCAGGGACTCCCGTAGCTGTTGTTTCGAAGCTCGGTGGCCTTCAGGTACATGCGCTCGCCCTCGGCATGATCAAAAGCGCCCATGGCGGACTCGGCGGTGTTGGACCACGCGACCTCGTTGAGGGGGTACTCCGCGCTCAAGCGCTGGCAGGCCTCAAAGCTCTCCAGGCGCATCCGCCGCTCGAACCAGAGCGCACAGTCGCCGTTGAACCCACGAAAGACCTGCGACGGGAGTTCGTGCGCCTTGGCGTCGGCGATGGCCTCCTCCGCGGCTCGCCAACGCTTGAGTTTGATCAGCGACCAGATCCGATCGCCGGGGCGAGGGCCAAACAGCTCGTCGCGTCGCTCAAGGACGTCCAGCTGCTCCTGTCGGCGATCCATGTCACCACAAGCAAAGGCCTCCTCGGTCAGGACCAGTTGGTACCAATACCGGGCCACGATGCCCCGGGGCTCCCTTCCCGCGCTGCGCTCGAGCAGCCGGCGTGCCTTGCGGATTCCAAACAACGCCTTCGGGAGATTGGCTTCGCCGTAGTGGAGCGCGCTTGAGAGGGCGTACAGCGCCGGTATGGAGTTCGGGTCCTTCTTCAGGACGGCCTCGGCCAGTTCACGGGCGCGAGCGTACTCGTCCACATCGAGCGCCCGGACCGCCTCCATCTCTTCCGGCGTGCCGAGCTCTTCGTCGCTTTGCGCGGACGCCGACGCACAGACAAGGAGGGAGAGCAGGACGAGTGTGGACAAAAGGTGCGCGCGTGGGGTCATGGCTGTGGAACGATGCCACCGCTGGCCTGATTTCCAAAACATCCGCGATGGCAGATTTGTCTGGGCGATGGTACAGACCGGACAAACCGGCGCGCCGACCGCGCCAGGAGGCCGAGGAACGATGTCCGATCTGCGCCCCTACGACGCCCTCCTGCTCGACATCGAGGGCACGACCACCTCCATTGCCTTCGTGTACGATGTTCTGTTTCCGTACGCGCGCGCGCACGTGAGCTCCTTTCTGGAGGGCAACTGGGGGTCGCTCCTGGCCGAAAGGAAGCTGTTTGACGACGCCGGCCTGGCCGCCGAGACGCCGTCACAGCTGGCTGCGACGGTTCTTTCGCAGATGGACGCGGACCTGAAGACCACCGCGCTCAAGTCCCTCCAGGGACGCATCTGGGCCGCGGGGTACGCCGATGGAACCCTCCTGGCCGACGTGTTCGACGACGTCCCGGGTGCGCTGCGTCGCTGGTGCGACGAGGGCAAGGTCGTGTGCATCTATTCGTCCGGCAGCGTGGCAGCGCAGCGGCTGCTGTTCGGGCACACACACCACGGCAGCCTGATGCCGCTCCTGTCCGGGTTTTTCGACACGACGACCGGTCCCAAGCGCGAGGCAGAAAGCTACCGCGACATCGCGGCGGCGATGGGGTTTGCGCCCGGACAGATTCTGTTTGCCACAGACGTGGTGCCGGAGGCGGACGCAGCCGTGGCGGCGGGCATGCAGGCGGTCATCATGGACCGACCGGGCAACCGGCCTCAGCCGGCGCACGAGCACGCCGTCCGCGACAGTTTTGAGGGGATCTAG
>CALBXO010000035.1 GCA_937890335.1 uncultured Pseudomonadota bacterium
CGAGCTGACCACACTCACCGCACGCGTTGAGCGTGGACGCGCCAAGACAGCTGACCGTGTTGGCTCCCTCGCAGGCCCACTGTCCGTCGTTGCAGATTCCGCACGCCTGGCCGGGCGTCTGGCCCAGCGGCATGCACCCGCCGCACGCGTTGGAGACGCCGTTCCTTGCGTCACCGTCACAGTCGAGATCCAGGTCGTTGCACACCTCTTCGATCGGGCTCAGGCTGCGGCGGCAGAACTCCTCGCCTTCCAGGCACTCGACCTCGCCGCCCATGCAGCGCCCAAACTCACCGGTGTCGCAGACGGTTCCGATGGTTGGAACGTCGTCCATGAGGAGGTTGCAATCGTCGTCCGTGCCCGCGTTGCCGCACGTCTCGTCCTCTGGCAGCCGCGCGCCATCGCACGCCCCCCAGCGGAGCTCTCCACTGTCCACCCTGAAGCATTGGCGCGCACCGTCCGCGCACTCGCCTTTTCCGCGCGTCTCCGGCGGTCCGTCGTAGCAGGGCTCAATCTCGCCCTCCTCCGGGCAGTCACAACGGGGGTCGACATTGCCGTCACAGTCGTTGTCGAGCCCGTCGCACTTCTCCGGCAGCTCGGCTTCATCCGCGGCGGGCAAGATCTGTCCGACGCAGAGCTCCGGCGTAACCGGCGATGGGTACCGACCGTCCTGGCAGAGCACGCGGCCTCCCATGCACGCGGTCGCGTCGCGCTCAAGCTGGATGCGGGCGCCGGTGTAGCAATCCCGGTAGAGCGGGTCGCCGTCGCTGCCCTCGTCCACCATCCCATCGCAGTCGTTGTCGATGTTGTCGCACTCTTCGGCCGCCCCGGGGTTGACGAAGGCTTTGGTGTCGTCGCAGTCGCGCTGATCCTTGACGCAGTCCGCCCCTCGCCCAAATCCGTCGTTGTCGTTGTCCGTGCATCCGGGGAGGTCATCGGGGTTCACGTCGGGCTCGCCGAGGTCCGTGCCGATGTCGTCGTCGTCCGTGTCCCCGTCGCCGACGTCCACAGCGTCAATGACGGTGTACGAGCTGGCGTCAAAGTCCAGGTTGCAGGCACCGGCGACAAGGGCCAGGGCCAGCGCGCAGAAAGCCAGCCGCCCCGCGGAGTCTCTCAAATTCGTCACTGGAACTGCCCTCCGAATTGGAGCCCAACCATGCCAGGAGCCAGCGCCGGCCCCCATTGAAACGAGGTCGCTTCGCCGGGCGCGGGCGCCGTCTCTTCCATCAAACCCAACGTCACCAGCACCCCGCCCGCGACGAAAACCGCGGCACCCGCAACGTAGAGGGAAAGCGCAAGCGTCTGACCGCTGTCGATTTCGTCCTGGAGCGCCTTGGTACGCGCGGCGTTGGTCCGGGTCGCGGGGTCCTTGAGTTCATCGATGGGGTCACCCAGTCCCGAATCCACCACCGCCCCCACGCCGAGTACCACGAGTCCGACTCCGGCCGCGGCGACGCCCGACCAGAGAAACACCGGGTCCGGTCCGGACTCTCCCGGCACGGTCACGGTCTCTTTGGTGTTGACGTACGCCTCGAGCGCCTTCTCCTCCCCACGGGTCAGACCCGTGGCTACGGTCGCGCTCACGATACCACCGGCCTCGCGCCGACGAAGGGCGGGCATCAGCTTGGGCAATCGCTTGCCAACCTCGGCGTAGAGCTGTTCGGGAAGGGTCTCGTCGGCCGCGGCGCGCTGGAAAAACTCCGCAGCGTCAGCCAGCCGGCCCAGCTCCTCGTAACAACGACCGATGTTGTAGAGGATGACCGGGTTGGGATCCAGCTTGTGGACTTCCTTGAGCTTGTCCAGCGCCTCGGCGTAGTTGCCCTCGGCGAATTCGCCCTGGGCGACCTTGTACATGCTGGCGGCGGCTTCTTTGCGCGCGTCGTCCTGGGCGGCAACAGAACCCGCCAGGAACAACCCGCAAACCACGAACACGGCGGCCAGCGCCCAGCGCAGGCCAGAGGTGATGTGCATCAAGCCTCCCCATTTTGGGATGACACCAAGGGGCGACCATAGCAGATGCACCGCCCTCGCGCCACTGAGCCCCGCTGTCATCGGCACTTGCCTGCGGGTCCGCGCCTTGCGATAAAGGGGGCGAAACACCCGGTACCAACGTGACCAAACAGGACATCCTCGCCGCTTTCCACAAACAACTTCAGGCTGGCGGCCTGAAGTCGACGCGGCAGCGTGACACCATCGTCGAGATCTTCTTCGAGCTCGACAAGCACATCAGCGTGGACGAACTGCTGGCGGAAGCCCGACAGGTTTCACCGCGCATCGGATACGCGACGGTCTACCGTACCCTCAAGCTGCTGGTGGAGCAGGGATTCGCAAACCCTCGTCACTTCGGGGACGGGCAGACGCGCTACGACCCCCAATTCGAGCAGGGGCAACACGACCACCTGATCTGCACCGACTGCCGGCGGATTGTGGAGTTCGAAGACCCGCGGATTGTCTCGCTGCTGGGCGAGGTGGCCGGCGCGCACGGCTTTGAAGTGACCCGACGGCGGCTCGAGATCTACGCGTCGTGCACCGACACCGACTGTCCCCACCGATAGGCCCCAGCAGACCCGCGGGAGCCGGGGGTCGGGCAATCGTGGTTGCCGGGGTCCGCCTGGACCCGAAAAGAAGCGAAGATTCTTCCGGGCCTAAAGAAAGCGCGCTGAGACGACGGCGAATCCACCGGGGCGGACCTCTACCTCCCGGGAAATGGAGCCCAGGCTCGACCGCACGGTGACCCGGCGCGTGCCGGCCTTCACCCGCAAGCGGTAGATCTGAACGTGCGAGGGCAACATGGTCCACGAGCGCGTGTCGGGCGTGTCTGCCGCAGTGAGGCCACCCTCCACCACCCTGCCGAGCAGCCAGCTCGCCCCGGGGAAGAGCTGTTTGTCCAAACCGGCCCCCTGGCCGACGGCCGTCGTGGCCTCCGCCGCGATCGCGCGGGTGACCATCCGCGTCAGCGCGGACACCATCATCTTGCCCTTGTCATTCTCCCACGCGGCCAGGGTCGCTTCGGCCACGTTGAGATCGATGACGGGCGAATGCTCCAACGCGCCGTCGCTGGTCACGGTAAACGTCTTGTGGCGCAGGTTGACGCCCTTGAGCACGGGGAAATTGATCCATTTCAGGAGCCCCGACGCCACCACGCGGTCTGCCCGCTGGCGCTCTTCCGGGTTCATCGCGTACCGCTGGTCCGCAATCGGGACCACCAGAAACGCACCGATCGGGAACCGCTCGGCCACCTTGTACGGCGCCCTGCCGTTCTGGACGACCACCAGCACCTCACCCTCTGCGTCCCCGGGCCGGCTCGCGTCGGGGTAGTCCGCCTTGGCGGCCACCACGATCTCGTTCTCAAAGCCAGAGGCACGACCGAGGTAGGCCAACTGCGGGCCGAGGCCGTCATAGCCTCCGCGCGCCTGGGCCTCCAGGTAGAACCGCAACGCCTCGTCCGAGTCACCCGCGTACTCAAAGGTGAACCCGGCCAGGTAGGAACCGAGCCCAAACAGGGCCAACTCCTCAGGCGCCGCGTCGCCAAAGTACTTCTGAAGCACCGCCAGCCGGCGGGCCTCCACCTTGGCGCCGTCGAGATCTCCGGCGGCCAGGTACGAGACCATGGCCAGGGTGTTCAGCAGCAGCTTCTCATGCGGCGGCGCCTTGTAGATCGTGGCGTCGTCGCTGAACAGGTACTTCCCGACCTCTCCCGCGTCGTCGGACGTGAAGTCCAGAATTTCCATGCCTTTGTCGGCCGCGGCAAAATCGCGTGCCGCGCCGGCATGGTCCCCATCGGCCTGCAAAAGCGCAGCGCGCTCGAGCAGCAACAGGGGCACGTCGCCGCCGGTCTTTCCCGGCAGTTGTTCGGCGCGCTCGACTCCGAGCGCGGCGTTAGCGTGATTGAGGGCAGCGTTGGTGTCGCCGGCGTCAATGGCACGATGCAGGTTCCGCACCTGCCCTTGGTACCCCGCCGAACAGGCGGAGCCGAGCAAGGCCAGAGCCAGTACCAGAACCGAGACGGTCAGCGAGTCCCGCGCAGAAGCCCTTACTCCAAGGGCACCAGCGCCTTGGTCAACTCGGACTCCTGCTGCCACTTCACCGCCCCCGTTTCGACGTCAATCACCTGCATGAACAAGAAGTACTGCACGCGCCGCACGTCGCTCGTGCGCTCCGCGGAGTCGTACACCTTGCCGGTCAGGATGTAGTTCACACCCATCAACCGGCCCAACTCGGGGATTCGTGACTTGTCGAAGAAGTCGGACTGCTGGAGCTTGAGCTCCTTGAGGATGTCGGACTGCCGCTCGTGGGCGTAGACATCGACCACGCCGTCATTGACCAGCTGCGTCTCCACCTTGGACAACAACGTCTGAAGCTGCGGCCCGATGTGCTCGCTCGTCTCGTTTTTGAATGGGAAAATCGCCAGCGACTTGGCTTCCCCGCCCGAGGCGACATTGCGGTAGAACTTCGAGCTCAGCAGGGAATCGATGTTCTGCCCGAACAACTCGTCCAGATCCGCCCGGTCGAGCCCTGTGCTCATGGCCGGCTGGTCGATGCCCGCGACTTCGTCGCCGCGGACGAGCGGCCGGGGGCCCCGCCGGTGGTGCTGCT
>CALBXO010000036.1 GCA_937890335.1 uncultured Pseudomonadota bacterium
GAACGGGGACCGCTGTCGATCCGCAGATGGCCCGAAAAACACCACTCACCTAGACGTTGGTCCGCTGGAGACAGTTCCAGAAACCTCGGATCCACGAGAGGAGAGCCATGAACATCCAACGATTGACCGCCGCGACAGCGCTCGTGCTCGCGTGCGCCTCACTTTTTGCCTGCGCCACACCCGCCCCGGCCCCGAAACTTTTGGACTGGCAGGTCACGAGCAGCCACCCGTACGTCCTTGCTGGTGAGGAAACCAACGCGGTCGTGCACCTCGAGATCGGCGCCAAGCTGCCGGAGACCGAGCAGGAGCGCATCCCAATCAATGTCAGCCTCGTGGTGGACTACTCGGGGTCGATGACCAAGGCGCAGCTCGAGGACGCCAAGAAGGCCGTGCGGCACGTGCTCGGCGAGCTGCGTCCCGAAGACACCGTGAGCGTGATCGCCTTCAGCAGCCGCGTGGAGGTGCTTCAGCAGCAGGAGTCCTGGGACGACGTCGACCGTCCCGAGCTGTACAAGGCGATCGGCGATCTCTCGCCGCGGGGGACCACCAATATGACGGGCGCCCTGCAGGCCGCTCTGTCCCAGGTCCGTACACGCTTTGATGCGGGCAGGCTCAACCGGATCATGCTGCTGTCGGACGGCATCCCGAACGATCCGAGTCAGCTGAGCGCGCTGGCCGACGGCGCCCGTGGGTCGCAGATTGCCATCAGTACCTTTGGTCTTGGCCCCCACTACAACGAAGATCTCATGGCCGACCTGGCCGACCGCTCCGGTGGCAACTACCGCTTCATCCAGAAGAGCGGCGACATCGAGGAGTACTTCGCGGCGGAGCGGCAGGGGCTCGAGCAGGTTGTGGCCCGGAATGCGACGGTGCTCGTGACTCTCGGTCCGGGGGTGGCGCTCGACCAGGCGCTCGGCGCGCAGGCCACCTATCAGGGCAACAACCAGATCTCGATCTTCGTCGGCGACCTGGGTCCGAGCGACAAGCGGGCCATCGCCCTCAAGCTCAAGGTGAAGGCGCCGTCCAGTGGCGCCAATGTGGAGCTCGTGGATGCCACGCTGACCTGGGAGGACGTGGTGTTCTGGGACGGCTACAAGGAGCGGTTGGCGTACCTCCAGGCCGAGTCCACCAAGGATCAGGCGCTGATCGACAAGCACCACGACAAGATTGTGGAGGAGAAGGTCGGTCGGCTTCTGGCGGCGTGGGAGGCGGAGCAGGCCATCCGCGACTACGAAGCGGGCAACCGGGAGCAGGCCGAGCGCCGGCTGAACCGGGCGGCGGACGACTACCGCAAGCGCAGATTGGAGGCGCAGGCATCCACGCCGAGCTACGATGCCAAGATTGCGGTGGATGCGCCAACCTACGCAGCGGAGCCGGCGACCGCAGACTCCGGGGGGTACCTGGACGATTGGCTGTTCGGCACCGCCGTGGAGTTGCAGAGCGACGGCGACGAAAGCGACGACGAGCAGTCCGAGAAGACCGACCGCAAGAAGGTGCTGATCAAGCGCACAAAGCGCGGCACCCGCTCGGTCAGCGGTCAGTAGCGCGCGGGCTCGGTCAATCCAGGGAGCCCAGCGGCGGTGCCCAGCCGCCGTTCTCCTTCTCGAGGAGGAGGGCGGCGGCGATGGTCAGGTGATCGCCGCCCACGGGGCCGATGGCCTGAACGCCCACGGGCAGGCGCTCGCTGCCGAGGCCCATGGGACACGCGGTGGCCGGGACCTCCAGTACGTTGAAGATCCCCGTGTAGATGAAGTCGAACGGGCGCAACAGCGGCGCGTTGTGTTTTGGCGCAGCCCGCGGGTGGGTCGGCGCCAGCAGGATCGCGTCGTCACCGAGCAGCTCGTGGAGCTCGCGCTTGAGGGCGCGGCCCGCTGCGATGAACTTGTCGTCGTCGGTGCGCTTCATGAATTTCTCGGCGGCACCAAAGACGAGCGCGGGGAAGGTGTACCTGGACATGCCGGCTGCGCAGAGCGCGAGCTCGAGCGCGTAGTTTGGCTCCTTTCCCTGGCCCAGCATTTCGCCGAACGAGGGGCCGGTGCTGCCCTCGGACAACATGGATCCCCAGATGAGGACCGCGTCCCGGAACCTCTCGGAGGTCCACTCATCGACGATCGCGCCCTTGTTCTCAAACGCGAGCGCAGCGCGCTTGAGCGCGACCTCCTGGTCGAGGTTGGGGCCCACGCTCAGCCGCGCGCCGAGATTTGGCAGCACGAACACCCGGCGGTCCTTCCACTTGATCGCGGACGGGTCGCCGAGCTCCATGGCGTACGTGTCTGCGTCCTTGCCGTCGGGGCCGGCGATGATGCGTAACAGGGGCATCAGGTCCTTGGCCCGCCGGCAGATGGGTCCGCCTACGGAGTAGCGTTCGACTTTGCCCTTTCCGCGGGGAAAGTGCCCCGTCATGGGCACCAGGCCCCCGGTGGATTTATGGCCGTAGACGCCGCAGAAAAACGCCGGCATGCGGATGGAGCCGCCGATGTCGCTCCCGAGCCCAAACGGGCTGCCGCCAGCGCCGATGATCGCTGCCTCGCCCCCGGAGGAACCCCCAGGGTGACGCGTCGTGTCGTACGGGTTGCTCGTGCGACCGTAGACGTTGTTGTACGACTCGAGCCACATCGCCATCTCTGGGATGTTGGTCACACCCAGCGGGATGGCGCCGGCGCTGCGGACGCGGGCTACCGCCGTGGCGTCCTCCATGCTGACCTGGCCCTTGCGGTGTACGGAGCCTGCTGTGTTGGGCATGCCCGACAGCCGGTAGGTCTCCTTGATGGTGCAGGGCACCCCATGGAGCGGGCCGACTTCTTCCCCGCGCGCGAGAGTTTCACCCGCCTCGATCGCTTCCTCTCGCGCGCGCTCAAAGCGATTGGCGACCACGGCGTTGATCTTTGGGTTGACGTGCTCGATCCGTTCGATGTGCGCGTCGACGACCTCGAGGGGGCTGACGTTGCCCTTCTTGATGTTCCGGGCAAGCTCCAGGGCGCCCAATTTCAGCAGTGGATTCA
>CALBXO010000037.1 GCA_937890335.1 uncultured Pseudomonadota bacterium
ACATCTTGCACGGAATCCAGAGATCTTCGGCGTCGAGAAAGGCGATGAGATCGCCTGTGGCGGCGGTGATTCCCGCGTTGCGTGCGGAGGCCGGTCCACCGTTCTCCTTGGCGAGGACGCGAATCTCGATCCCGCGTGGGGCGGTCGCAGCCAACGCGCGGGCGTAGTCCGCGGTTCCGTCCTTGGAGCCGTCATCGACGACGAGGATCTCAAGTGGATTCTTGGCCTGGTTCAGGTGGGGACCGAGCAGGAGGGTCTCGCCCCGGTGCCCCATGGCGCGGCAGAGGCGCTCGACGAGGGCGGGACCGTCGGGCCATGGGCCGCCGCGAGGGTAGTCGTCGTCAAACACCGAGACCACCTGTCCGATGGCGGACTGGAGTGTCTGTCCCAGGGTTTTCACCGCGTTGTACGCGGGAATTACTACACTGACCTTCATCATGGCCCCCCCCAGGGCAATACACGTCGTCGGTCTGGTGGAGTTGCGGCGCCCAGTGCTGTTACGCAAAGGGCCTCGGCGATCTCGTGGTGAAGTGTAACCCTCGAAGGCGCCTCGCGCACGTGGATTCTGGATGTCGGCAGGGCGGGCCTGCACAGAGATCTGCTTGCCGCACACCCGGCTATCGGGTAGCTTGGTCGGGCGTAACTTTGCTGTTTCCAACTGACCGCCGGGGCAACCCGGAACCGTCGAATGCCGTTGCGGCGGGTCGAGACCGGGACGCTTCCTTCATGACAGGTGGGCAACCTCTGTACCGAGTATTCCTGAGCGCAGCGGCGCTGGCTTGTTTCTTTGCGTGTGGCGAGGAGCCCAAGGACAAGGAACCAGACTGCGTGCTGGACTCGGAATGTGCCGCTGGGCAGCACTGTCAGGTCGCCCTGGGCACCTGCCACGAGTGCACCACGGACGAGCACTGCGACAACGGGGCCTGTATCAGCCTCGCGTGCGTGGCGCGTGACCCGGACGCGGGCAATAACGGGGTCGACCCCGATGCCGACGGCGGAGATCTCGACGTCCCTGACGACGCGGATCTACCCGATACTTCGGACGTGCCCGAGGACGGCGGGGATGTGCCTCCCGACGTCGTGGGTCAAGCGTGTGACCCGGCGTGTCCCGGCATCCAGGTTTGCAATGACGAGACCGAGCGCTGTCAGGAGCGAAGCCTGTGTCTTGGCGACGCGGATTGCATCGGCGATCGCGTCTGCTTCCGCAACGCCTGCTCGGGCCCCAACGAGGCCCTCGCCGCCGGGGGATGTCTGGATGACGACAGCTGTGTGAACCAGGGGCAGCGGCTGTATTGTGACAGCCCCAGCCACACCTGCCGACCGCTGGGGCTATGTCGCGACAGCGGCGAGTGTCCCGGGGCCCTCGCCTGCACGGGCGACGGCCTGTGCGTAGAGTGCATCTCGGCCGCACAATGTGCCGGTGGCCTGTCCTGCGATGACTCGCCCGGGGCCAATTATTGCGTCGAGCCTGGCACTTGCGGCACCGACGCGGACTGCCGCGGGGACCGGGAGTGCAACGACCGGACGTGCGAGGAGCCCGACTGCACCGAGGACGATTTTGATGCCGGGCAGGGCAACGACAAGTGCTCGGACGCCACGGAGATTGGCGAGGGCAGCTGGGAGCTGCAGATCTGCGAGGACAATTGTGATTGGTTTGCGGTGGAGATCCAGGAGGGCGACGGCTTCGTCGCGCGGGTGTTGCACGAGCCGGCCGACGGCGACCTGGACCTCGAGCTGTACCAGGGGGCCTGCGGGGGCCAGGGGCCGGAGCGCATCGCCCGGTCCGCCACCGAGGGACCCGCCGAGGTCGTGCGGATCGCGCGGTCCTTTGAGCACGCTACCTACCGCCTTCGCGTGTGCCCGTTCATCCGTCCTGGGGACGGTGGCACAAACAGCTACCGCCTGGACACCGTGGTCGTGTCCGACGGGTTCTGCGTGGAGGATGTCTACGACGACAACGCCAGCAACGATGTGGCTGCGCGCGCGAGCAACATCTCCGTAACCAGCCGCCCCTTCGACTTTGAATCGCCGGCGCTCCAGATCTGCCCCGGTTCCGACGATTGGTTCCGGGTCGAGCTTCAGGCCGGAGACTTCCTGACCGTTCAGACCAGCTTCCTCCACCGGTTTGGCGACCTGCGCCTTGAGTTGTACGAGGGCCTGCCGGGCGAAGGCTCCATGCCCGTCGCGGTCAGTGACAGCGACGATGACGGTGAGCTGGTAAGCCTGGTCGTGGAGCGCAACGGTGAGTTCTTCCTCCGCGTCTGGGGCGGCGAGAATGTCCAGAATGAGTACGATCTGGCCATCCGGGTCGGCGGCGGCTGTGTGGACGCCTTTGAGCCCACGGGCGATTCGAACAATACAAGCCAGACGGCCACGTCTCTGACCGGTCTCCTGCCTGGTGAGTTTGTGGGATTGCGGCTGTGCGAGGACGATGAGGACTGGTTCAGCCTCAACGTACCGTCCGGCATGGCGGCGGTTCTGACCGCTGAGTACGACGAGAACCTGGGCGTCGATCTGAACGCCGACGTGCACAGGACGATGATGGCTCCGGCCGCCACGCGGGGCAGCGGTGGTGTGCTCAACGTCGTCGCCGAAGCGCCCAATGGCGGAGGCGAGGTGAAGGTACGCCTGTTCCGCGACAACGAGACCGACGTCATCTACACCCTGCGCGTCGAGCTTCGACGCCTGGACGATCTCTGCCAGGACGCGCAGATGCGAGGCAACTACAGGTTCGCGGACGCGTTCGAGGCCGAGTTTGGCGTCCGCGAGTACCTGGGGACCGTCTGCCCCGGCGTCACACAATACTTCAGCTACAGCGTCCCGGCGGGCCACCAGATGTTTGCGGAGCTGCTCAACGTGTCGGAGCCGGGCGCGCTCGAGGTGGAGATTCTTGGCACGAATGAGCGCGTCCTGGGAGCCGGCGAACCTGGAGAGTACGGCCCCGTGGCGACCTATACGGCCCAGGGCCAGACGGAGACGGTGGTTGCCGTCCGCGGGGTCGACGGGGACGCGGCTGCCTCCTATCTGCTTCAGGCGTACGCGCACCCGGGTGGGCCTGGCTGCGGCGAGGATGAGTTTGAAGAATCCATGGGGGACGAGAATGACACCTGGGGTACGGCGCGCCTTGTCAGCGGCGGCACCTGGATCCGGAACCTCGTCGGCTGCCCAGCGGACGAGGATTGGTACAAATTCTTCGTCATCTCCGGCTCCAACATCTCCGTGACCATCCAGTCGCACTCGCCGGCCGCCGGCGCGCTGCAGGCCATCATCTGGGACGTCGACGGACCCGAGTTTGGCCTCGTTGCGGCCATGGGTCAGACGGAGAATGGCTCCCTCACGTTGAACGTGAACTCCATCAACGTCCTGTTTGGTGGGCAGTGGAGCGTCCAGATCTTTGGGGAAACCGGCGACCCGGTGTTCTACGACCTCCGCGTCATCACCAACTGACGACCGACCGGCCTGGCGCGCAGCGCTGGCTGGTCCACAGCGCGGGCCCGGACCGACCAGAATGGAAGGGGCGCGTCCAGGCATGGGGCCGAGGTAGCCGCCAGCTTGAGCAGGAAGGCAGGAGCCTCGTACAATCGCGCCGTGAAGTACGACATACAACCAGGGCAGGGCGACACCGTCCGCATCGCATTGACGACGTCGGGCCGGGTCCGCGAGTTTCTCGCTGGGGCCGGCGTGGCGGCGGCCTGGGTGGCCGTGGCACTGGGGGTCATTTTTGCGCCAGACTACATCTTCCGCTTCTCGGAGGAGGCCGCGGACACGCGGATGGCCATCTGGGCCACCGGCGCGGCCATCGTGGCGCTCTTCGCTGTCTACTTTGGCTTTCGACGCGGGCTGGCGATCCGCGCCTGGGAGTTTGATCGTGAAGTCGGCGTCATCCGCCGGTACGCGCGGACCCTGACGTTGGCGCCCATCGTGGACCTCGAGATCCCGCTGGATGCGGTGCGCAGCGGAGGGGACGCGCGGGATGTCTCGATTGAGCTTCCCGGGGGCACCGTGTACGTAATCGCGCGGCGCCCCGGCCAGGACCAACACGCGGCCATCGCGAAAGCGGTGTTCGGTGGAACAGATTGAACGTCGGCACCGTTGTGCCGTGATGAGCTGCCCGGACTTCCGGAGGACATGTTGAGAAGCCTGCTGCGCACGTTGGCCCTTTTGATGGCCATCACCCTTCTACCGGCGACTGTCGCCGCGCAGGAGGACGATTGGTCTGCACGATCCGACCCCGGAAAGCGGGCGGAGGTCATCAAGCGGTACAAGCAGATTCTGGAGGGAAACCCTTCCGCGACATTTGTGCTCAAGCAGCTGCTCAAGGAGGTAGGCTACGGACGCCCGCTGGAGCGACTGATCGAGGAGTACCGCGAGAAGGCGGCGAAGAACCCGAACA
>CALBXO010000038.1 GCA_937890335.1 uncultured Pseudomonadota bacterium
GTCTTGCGCCCCGAGCGTGAGCGTAAGCGTTTGGGTCTTGCCGTCACGCTTGATGTCCACCTGGATCTTGTCGCCGGGCTTCTTGGTGCGGAAGAACGCGCCGGCCGCCTTGTGGTCTTTGTGCGCGGCGCCGTCGAGGGTCGTGATCGTATCTCCGATCTTGAGCCCGGCGTTTCCGGCGGGTGAGCCGTCGGAGACATTCGTGACGCGGATCCCGTCTTCCCCGGACTTGAAGCTTAGTCCAACCCAGCTGTCCTTGGATGTCAGGGCCCCGAGAAGCTCGTCGCGGTCGAGCCAATCCGGCGCGCCCACGTCGTAGAAATCAAAGCCGATGGGGCACGGGTCCCCGGCGAACGCGGTGGACGGTGCGGTCAGCGCGAGGGCGACGGCGACGGCCAGCAGGTTGGTAGCGGAACGAGACATGAAGCTCCTTTGGGCGAGTGGACGCTGAACGATACGTGCGCAGGCCAAGCTTGCCAACACCGTGTGGCGAGCCCGTCTTCACGCCGCGCATGGTGGCTACTTCCGCCAGGCCCGCGCGGTTCGCCAGAAAAATCGACGCGGCCGAACTTTCTTCCAATCCACTGCCACGTGTGCAGCGACAAAAGGAGGAAGCCAGAAACAAAAACCCTCTGCGTTGAGATTGTCACCATGAAGATCGTCCTCGGGCTCGCCTCTTTCCTGTTCGTCACCTTCCTCGCCGTGTCCGCGTTTGCGTTGCCGCCGTGCAGCTCCAATTTCTGCACCGCCTCAAGCAGTGCAGCCAACGGCTCGCAGTGCGGCCTCAACGGCAAGACGTACACGTGTGGAAAATACTCGAGCCACAGCGGCGCCGCGTCGGCCTCGCTCTACGAGGGGTCGCTGTCGGGCGCCCAATCCAAGACCAAGTGTGAAGAGCAGTACGGTCAGACGCCGACGACGACCAAGAAGAAGGAAGCCGTCAAGACCCGCCGCAACTGAGTTTCGCGCGGGCGCAGGTTCCGGCGGCGGCCTTCCAGCTGCCCTCCGGAACCCCGTCAGTGCTGGTTCTGGGTCAGAATGACAAACCGCACCCGGCGGTTTCTCTCCCGTGCAGTGCGCAGTGCGCGGCCCTTGAGCCCCTCGATGGAGACCTCGGGTTGGGACGAGCCATAGCCCTTGGCTGCGAGGCGCTCGGGCGCGACGCCGGCGTGGATCAGATACATGCGGACCGAGCGTGCGCGGGCCTCGCTGAGCTCCAGGTTTACCTTGGCCTTGCCCGTATCATCGGTGTGTCCCTGGACCTCCACCAGCACGATCTCGGGGCGGCCCTTGAGGACCTGGGCGACGCCGTCGAGCAGTGAGAAGGAGCGCTTCTGGATGTCGGCGCTCCCGCGCTTGAAGTAGACCTCCTGTGTGATCTTGAGGTCGACGGTGACGAGGATGTCGCCCTTGTCGGGGCAGCCGTCGTCGTCCTTGTAGCCGTTGATGGTCTCCGGCTCGAGGGGGCATTTGTCGGACACGTCGGGGATGCCGTCCTTGTCATTGTCGGGGTCCGGACAGCCGTCGTCGTCTTCGAACCCGTCCATGTCCTCAGGGTCGTCGGGGCATTGGTCCGTGTCCGTCATGCCGTCGTTGTCCTCGTCCTGGTCAAGGCAACCCTTGCGGTAGGCGACGCCCGCGATGTTCGGACAGTCGTCCAGAGTGTCCTCGATGCCGTCACCGTCGTTGTCGAGCTCGGGGCAGCCGTCGTCGTCCTGGTTCTTGTCCTGGTCCTCGCTCTCGTCGGGACAGAGGTCCAGTTTGTCTTCGATCTTGTCCTGGTCGCGGTCCATGCATCCGTTGGGGGCGAAGTGCATCGTCCCGAGCGCCCGGTCCAGCTCGCGGGTCAGGTAGGGGGAGGTCTCCTTCTGGCGGTGCTGTTCCAGGGCCTTGCGCGCCGGCATGGTCCGCAGCTGCCGCACGGCGTGGACGGCGCTCTCGCGCTCTTGTTCCATGGGGTCTTCGAGGAAGGCGCCGATCTGCGGAAGGATGTCCCGGTCTTCCTCGCGCTGCGCACAGCCGCCCTGGGGCATCTGCCGCGCGCCCCAGCCGGTGGCCAGCGACAGCATCACCTTGCGGCGCGTCAGCGTGTCGATGGATTTGTCCTGCAGGAGTCCCTGGAGCAGCTGCTTGTTCTCGTTGTTGGGGTAGGACGACAGGGCGCTGATGGCCCGACGTTGGTCCACGACGGTCTGCATCTTCATTTTGCCCGCCGCCATCTTGCGCAGCGGCTTGAGCGCATCCTCCCCCATCTGGTCCCAATCCGTCTGCGTGGGGACGTAGGGCACGGGAGAGAACAGGTCGTCGATGGTCTCCTCAGTGCGCTGGTTGGGGTTGGGCGAGACGTACCGGATGCCGCCGAAAATGCGGAGGTCGGGGGAGCCGATGCCCTTGAGCACGCCGGTGCCGCCGCCGAGCTCCAGCGCGATGCCGGCGCTGCTGCGGAGCTTCACGCCGACGAGGGCCTCGAGCGGGTTGCTGGCGCCACCAAAATCAGACGAACCGACGAGCTCGGTGCCCACAACCAGGGAGTCGTCTCCTGTGGTGTAGTGAAGTCCGACGCCGTAGATCGCGGCGTTGCCCACGGTGGTGTTGGCGATGGTGCGGTCTTCCTGCAGGTGGGCACCCGCGGAGAGGCTCGCGCCCAGCCCACCGGCCAACGTCCGCGACAGGATAAGCCCGGGCCGAAACGCGACGGATCCGCCCGACGCGAACGCGTCACCACCGCCCGATGGGGTGATGACGTGGGCAAACAGCGCAAAGCCGACGGGGTCCAACTCCGGATCCAGCAGCGTGAACTTGGACCGCACGGCTACGTCTCCGAGCCCCGCACCGGACAGGTCGTTGTCTGCCAGGCTCGCGTTGTTTAGCAGCAAGACCGGCACGTCCAGGGAGAGCTCCAACCAGTCAAAGAGGCCAAAGCTCAGCAGCACGTCCGCCGTCAGTTGGCTCTCGACCAGCACGAGCTCGCCGACCTGTGGACTCCTGAGCCGCAGCGTGTTGGTCGCGTAGTGCAGCACCGCGCCGCCGCCGACCTGCAGGTGCGGCATGGAGCCGGCGCCCTCCGTGGCGAACAGGCCGCTCGGACTGGCAGACGGGTGGAAGTTGCGCACGGACACGTCCGCGGCGGGTTGTCCCTGGACCACGACCTGCTGCGCGTGCGCAGTTCCGGTTACAAAGAGCAGGAGCACCAGCAGCGACAGGACGCCGTGGCGCACGACAAAGCTTGCGTGGGTCATGGCGATTTCACCAGCGGGTGGGAGCGGAGGATCTGGGCTTGCTCAGCGGTCAGGGTCAGCGACCCGGGCGCCGCCAGGCCAAACATGAGGTTGTCGCCGTCGCGCGTCTGGCATTCACCCGACGACAAGATCCCGTTGGTGTTCCGGTCCGCGCCGTCGGGGCAGCTGGGCGTGTCGCACAGCGGGTCGAAGCCCACGATGCCGTCGGGCCGAAGCGCGGTGCCGTTGCGCTCGGTGGTGTGGTAGAGCCCGAGGAAGTGCCCCATCTCGTGCGCGAGGACGATTCGGACCGCGTCGGGTTCGTCCCGCAATGGGCTGAGCCCAACCACGACGCCGGACCGGGACCCGGGCCCAGCGGGACCGGGCACGCCCCCCGCCTGGCCAAACAAAGTGTAGCCGGCGCCATCCCCCTCGAGCTCGTGCACGAAGAAGACGTTGAGCGCGCCTTCCCGCTGTCCGTCGCCCAACGCCAGGAGCGCCTCGAGTTCGCCGGTGGCAACGTTGGTGATTCGGAAGCGCTTGGCGGCGTCCCCCACCACGTCCACGTACTCGATCTGGCCAAAGGAGACCCCCGCGGATTTGTAGACTGCCTCCACCTCGCCCAGGAGCGTTTGAAAGGTCGGGTCCGCGGGGGCAGTGACCGCGTCCAGCCCGTCGATGCCCACGAAGATGAGGTTCAGGTCCAGCGTGCCGGCCTCTCGCGTGGGCGCGTAGGTGGCGGTGACGGACAGCGTGGCGCCGTTGGGCCGCTCGGTCACCAATCGCACGCGCCACAAACCCGGTTCCAGGGCGACGCCAGGGTTGCTCGGGAGCAGCAGGGTGTACGGGTCGGTCTCGGGGTGGGTGCGGTTGGCCGCGACGCCGCTGTGATGGTCCCACACAACGAGGCCCGACGGGGCCTGGATCACCGAGGCGACGACCAGATGGTGGCCGCCCCCGCGGACGGTCAACGCCACCGATCCCGTGCCCGCTGGCACCTCGACACTGAATGCTTTGCCGTCGTCCTTGTCCGCGGCTGCCGCCAGTACCTCCCGCAGCGGCGCCGCCGGGGACAGCGCCTCACCGCCCTGCAAGGCGAGGGGCTCGGCCTTTGTGAGGCGGGCCAGATCGTAGCAGACGTCCGGGCCGCTGGGCGAGGCCGGCGCGCAGGCCACGACCACCGAGGCGAGCAGCAACCCCAAGGTGGGCGCCGCCCTTGTCCTGGAGCGCAGGAGCAAGAGTAGGAGCAACGCGGCAGACAGCGTGGCCGGCCACAACGGTCCAGACGGCGCCGTCGGGGCAGCCTGTGCGCAGCCGAAGAAGGCGGACCCCTCGAGGTCCCCGGTGATCTCGATCTCCGGGTCGCAGGCGTCGCCGACCTGGTCTTCGTCCACATCGCGCTGGTCGGCGTTGGCCACGTCCGCGCAGTTGTCGTCCGCGTCGTCGATGCCGTCGCCGTCCAGGTCTCCGGCCTCGTCGCAGGCGTCGCCCACCGTGTCCCCGTCCGTGTCGGTCTGCTCGGGGTTGGAGATGTCCGGGCAGTTGTCGTCCACGTCCGCGATGCCGTCCCCGTCGCGGTCCAGGTCTGTGTCGCACGCGTCACCCACGGCGTCGCCGTCCGTGTCGGTCTGCTCCGGATTGGAGACGTCGGGACAGTTGTCGTCCGCGTCTGCTACTCCGTCGCCGTCGCGGTCGTTCTCGGGCTCGCAGGCATCGCCCACACCGTCTTCGTCGGCGTCCGCCTGGTCTTCATTCGGCGCGGTCGGGCAGTTGTCCTCGTCGTCGGGAATCCCGTCACCGTCCGTGTCCGGTCGGTCGTCCGTCGGGTCGCACGCGTCGCCCAGGCCGTCACTGTCGACGTCCAGTTGGTTTTCGTTCGGCACGGTCGGGCAGTTGTCTTCGCCGTCGCCCGCCCCGTCGTCGTCAGTATCAGGGTCGTTGGGGTCCGTCCCGCGCTCGGCCTCCAGCTCGTCGTCGACCCCGTCGCCGTCGGCGTCGAGGTCGCAGGCATCGCCGACGCCATCGTCGTCGAGGTCCGCCTGGTCTTCGTTCGCGATCTCGGGACAATTGTCCACGTCGTCCTTCACGCCGTCCTGGTCGGCGTCCATGAACTCGCAGAGGTTCTCCGGGTCGTCGGGACAGGGGTCGCACGCGTCGCCGATGCCGTCGTCGTCGGCGTCCAGTTGGTCGCGGTTGGGCACCTCAACGCAGTTGTCCTCGGGGTCGTCTACCCCGTCGTTGTCGGAGTCCATCAACTCCCCACAGACGTTGTCGGGGTCGCCCAGGCATGGGTCGCACACGTCGCCGAAGCCGTCATCGTCCTCGTCTGACTGGTCTTCGTTGGGTGTGTCCAGGCAGTTGTCCTCCTGATCAAAGATGCCGTCCTGGTCGCGGTCCATCGGCTCGCCACAGAGGTTGTCCGGGTCGCCGAGGCAGGGGTCGCACGCATCGCCCAATCCATCGTCATCCTCGTCCGCCTGGTCCTCGTTGGAGGTAAACGGGCAGTTGTCGACCGGGTCTGGGATGCCGTCCGCGTCGGAGTCCGGCTCGCCGCCGCCGAGAAAGACGTCGTTGCCGTCACCGCCGACGTAGGTGACCGTTGTCTCGACTTCGCCGAGGAACGCGGTCGCGCCTTCGTCCAGGCCGTCGAACGTGCCGTTGATCTGCTCCTGACCCAGGTTGTCGATGAGCGGCGAGAACGGGTTTACCTCAAGGAATGTGGCGGCCTCCAGGCGGGCGCCGGCGAGCTCCACGAGGCCGCCGACCAACATGCCACTCTGCTGGACGACCTCCCCATCGAAGAAGCTCGCCACTTCGAACACGGCGCCGGGCCCCATGATCAGGTCGCCGTCGACCACCAGACCCCCGGAAATCGGTGGCGCGAGGATACCGCCCTCGCCGATCACGACGGTGGCGTGCAGGTTGGCCTCGCCCATCATCCGGCCACCGGCCAGAACCTCAACCTGGATTGCGGTCAGCTCAACTCCCGACATGTCCCAGCCCTGTCCACGGATGGTGAGCCCGGAGAAGGACGTGAAGGTCTCGAAACCAAGGGTGCCGGAGGGCTTGTTGATGTCCAGGTTCGAGATTTGTCCTGCGCCGTCCAGGACCTGGTCCCCGGCACCGACGAGCGAGACGACAAATGGCTCGGCATCGAGGTCCGGGGCGTCCACGGTGAGGTTGCCCATGACATCGATGGGCAGGGAGTTGAGCGTGCGAAGTTGGATGATGTGCAGGCGTCCGGCGACGGTGGTCTGCCTCCCCACGCTCAGCTCCCCTTCGGGGTGGTCGATGGTGAGGTTGGCGAGCGGCGCGGCGGTGTCGAGCACGCTCTGTGCGCCAATGATTCGCACGGTGCCGTCGCCGGCGTCGAAGGCGGTCTCGGTCTCCACCGAGAACGCCTGATCGACCTCGATGGTGTGCCCCGCGGCGGCCAAAGTTCCGCGGTATGCGCTGACCATCTCGAGGCGCAGCACCGCGACATCCTCGGAGAGCGAGCAATCGCCCGCTCCGGTGGCGTCAAACAGTACGCGGTCGTCCGCATCGGGCAGTCCATCGTCGTCCTGTCCGTCGATGACGGTCCAGTTCTGCGGGTTGGACCACTCCGAGGCCTGCTGCCCGGACCAGGCGAACGTCGCCGCCCGTGCGGGCGCGGCGACCGCGAGCAGCGCCAAGGCCGCCGCCGCCGCGGCCGCCAGGGTGTGAACCCGACGACGGTGCCGGGCCAGTGCTTGGATTGGATTCATGTCTGTTCCGCTCATTGCCGTGAGACGCCGAACTGTAGACGCAGTGGGGCCGAGGGGCAAACACAATGTGGAGGCCTGCCCCTGAGATTCGGCGCCAGCCAGCGCAGTCGCGCCGTCGCGGAGGTGTCAGAAATCGAGGACGGGGCGGCCCAGGACATGGTCGGGTCGCGCGTCCCATGCGGCGATTCCGCCGGCGTGTGTCGGCGGTAACAGCGGCGGGGGGTCGTGCGCGCCCGGCGCGCGCACTGTCTGGATCGGGGCGGCGCCGGCTGCGCTGGTGGGGACGCGGCTCTGTCGCCAGTCATGGAGGCAGGGCAGGCGCAGCGCGTCCACGATGCCGCGCAGGTCGCCGGAGGTTGCCCCGCGCCGTGACTTGCGTCCGATGCGGACTGCGTCCCCCGAGAGGCCCCAGACTTCGATGCCAAACCAACCAGGTGTGGCCACCGGAACGGCCGCGTAGCCGTAGATGGCGCGGAGGTAGTCGGCCACGAGGTGTCGGTAGGTACCGGGCGTGCCCAGCAGGAGCGTCAAACCCGGGCGGCCATACCCCACGGCGGTTCGGGCCCAGGCCAGCGATGCGCTGGGCCCGTCGTCAAACCGCGGGATGTCGACCCGCTCCGGACCGCGTCCAAGGTCCAGGAGCCAGCTTGTGCTGCCAGCGTAGTTCTGTGGAATGGGGCTGCGCATAGCCCGATTCTCAACAAGGCGCCGACAGCCTGTGTCGCTACCGCGGATCCCGTGTTGGAAGCAGCACGCCTGGGTTGAGCACTCCGGCTGGGTCCAGGACGTCCTTGGTTGCCTGCAGCGCCGTCAGGAAGGGGCCCGGCGACTGGCGCGTGTACCAGGGCCGGTGGAACCTGCCCACGGCGTGGTGATGCGTGATGGTGGCGCCATGTCGGGCCAATACATCGCTGGCGGCCCGCTTGACCGCCCACCATGTGTCCACCTCCGCGCCGGGCGGTGGGCGTCCGATGAACGTGTAGTACGGCGCCGGGCCGTCAGGGTAGACGTGGGTGAACCGACAGGACAGGAAGCCGCCGCCACACAGCTCCGTGAGAACGCCGCGGACCGTGGAGAGCAGCTCCGCGTGCAGGGCCGGGAACACACTCCAATGGCACGCCGTCTCAAAAGTGTCGGCCATCAGCCCCATGGTGACGAGGGTCGTGGCCATGTAGGGCGCCTCGAGAAACGACGCCTTCCAGGTCGCAGCCTCGTCGCCGTCGGCGCTACTCGTGGCTTTGCCCTCTCCTTTGTGACGCGCGCAGATGGCCAGCGCGTCCGCGAGCTGCGCGTCCCGCGGTCCATGGGCCGATTCAAACCCCAGCAGCAGCACATGGGAGCCTGCGGCCACCTGGTTGAGCATCGCCTCACGCTTGTCGAGCAGGCGGCAATTGCTGGGGAACAGGCCCGATTGGGCGATCTCGCGGGTGCAGGCCACAGCGTCGTCGAAGTCGTCAAAGAGCACATTGGCCTTGCCGCGCCAGGTGGGCCGGGGTCGCACGCGCATGCGC
>CALBXO010000039.1 GCA_937890335.1 uncultured Pseudomonadota bacterium
CGCAGTCGTCGTCGAGACCGTTGCAGATCTCCTGGCCACCGCACTCACAGCCATTGCCGGCGGGCCCGCGGGCGAGGTCGCCGTTGCGGTCGGCCCGTCCATTCTGGCAGACGTACAGGCAGCTGCCCGAGACGCAGTCGACGGGTATGGCGCCGAGCAGCTCCGGGCAGGCGTTGAGGTCGTCGGCTTCGCAACCTGGTGCCAATGCGTCCGATTCGTCGGACCCTGGTTCCTCGGGCATGGCGGCGTCCTGTGAGATCCCACCCGCCGCGTCGTCCCCGGCGCCGGTGTCCACGCCCGCGTCAAACGGAGACGCGGGGAACTCCGTGCACGCGCAGGAGGCAAGCCAGGACAGCAAGAGTAGAATGTGAGCGCAGTCGCGTCTCATCCGACTTGGTATCGGCATCCGCGGGCCTCGCAATGAACCGCGCAAGACGGCAGGAAAACGTCGGGACCCAAGTGGCCCCGGTCAGATCACGCCGGAAGTCCGGCCACGATCTCCTCGGTCTTCTCCCACAACCTCTCGGCCAGCGCAGGGTCCTCGCCGGGCGCGCGCGGTTTGCCCACATTGCAGTCCTTGAAGTACTCGCCTGAGTGGTGGGCGGCACCAGGATTGGCCGCGACGTAGACCTGGGTCGCGGCACCCTGCGGAATGGTCTTGAGAACGATCGGCCCAACCATCGCCATGCCGACCCCCGCCAGCGGATTCATATGGCGCGCGAGGTTGGTGCGGATGACACCTGGATGCACGGCATTGGCCGTCCTGGCGCTCCCTTCAAACCGCTTGGCGAGCGCCTTGGCGAACAGGATGTTGGCGAACTTCGACTGGCCGTAATTGCCCCATGAGCTGTAGCCCTTGGAGCCATCCAGGTTCTCCACGTCCACCCCGGCGCGCGGCGCTTGCTTGTGGGCGTCGCTGCTGGTCATGACCACGCGCCCGTCGTCGGCGAGCACATCGAGCAGGTTGGTGACCAGAATGAAGTGGCCCACGTGGTTGGTGAAGAACTGCAGATCGTAGCCGTGGTGCAGCGTGAGCTTGGGCAGCGCCATGATGCCGGCGTTGCACAGGATGGCATCGACTCTGCGACCGGTGTCGCGCACCGCGTCCGCCGCCGCCCTCACGGACGCGGGCTCAGAGAGCTCACAGGCGATGGGGGTTGCATCGGCACCCACCGAGGCCGCGGCGTCCTGGGCTTTCTCGACGGTCCGCGCCGCCGCCAGGACATGGGCGCCCCGCAACGCGAGCACGCGCATGCTCTCGAGCCCGATGCCCGAGTTGCAGCCCGTCACCAGGAACGTCTTCCCGCCAAGGTCCACCCCGTCGGTGACGTCCTCCGCGGTACTTCCGTATCCAAACCCGTTCTTCCCCTTTCCCTTGATTACGGCGAGCAGTGACATCAGGACTCCTTCCAGGCGCACCAGGCGCGGACAACGGCCTGGAGCGCGTCGGCCTTGGCCTCCACGTCCTCCGCGTCGTCGAATTTCATGTACCGGGATGTATCCCCGCCACCCTCCAGCCCAACGAATTCGCCGGGGATCCTGGCACCGGTGTGGAACATCAGGCTTACGTGTTTCCTACTGCGCGGGTTGAAGCTCGCGATGTTGCCCGCAAAGACAAACGTCGGGCTCTTCCACTTGATGCACTCGGTGATGCGCGCATCGGTCGAAAGCACCAGCTCGCGGACACGCTGAACATTGGCCTTCTGGGGGTTGTCGTAGGCGTCGAACCACGCGTCGACATCCGGGTTTGTGTTCATGGCCGAACCGTAGCACAAGCGCGCCGCAGAGGAGAACCGCCCTACCCCAGGGCGTCGAGCTCCTTGACGCATTTCTTGGGTGCGATGAGGCGGTAGCTCTCGGCGACCCAGCCCAGCAGCTCCTCCACATCCACCTCGTCGTCGGGCTTGAACGACGCGCTCACCCAGCCGTGGCGGCCCATCCCGTAGCCCGTGGGCTCGGTGTAGTCCTGGTCCATCGCGTCGTCGTGGGAGTCGCGCAGCTTCAGGCTGAGGTTGAAGCCGCTGTCGAGCGAGGCTTCGTTGGGCAGGAAGACAAACACCTTCTTGCGCACCTTGAGCGCCCTGTGCTCCCACGGGTAGTCCTCCCACGCTTCCGGCAGGGTCAGCCCAAACTGCCGGATCGTCTCGCACGCTTCCCAGATGTTCGCCATGTCGCGCTCAGGGTGAGTAGGTGAGGGAAAAGACGTGGACGCCCTCAAGGCGGCGCGCGTCGGGAGCGTGCCAGCGGCGTCCCTCGATCACGAGCGGTGCCGAAGCTGGCGTGGTGTAGGTACGGCCCGGCTGCAGGGCCTCATTGCCGGCGTCGGCGACCTGGAGAACCACGCGGTGTTCGCAGTTTCCCGCGCCGCGGCCCGCGTGCAGATCCCATCGCTGCCCGCAGGCCTCCTGCTGCGCGTGCACCAGAAGCGTGGCGGCCGTCTGCGTCCCCTCTTCGAGGACGGCGACCCGCAGCGGCGTCGGCCCCGCGCCGCCCCACCAGACGCGCTCCGTGGGACCCACGCTCGGGTCGCGCACGACAAAATACATGGACGAGTCCGCCGAGGTGAGCGGCTCGGACACCAGCGTCGTCGCCAGATCGACCTCCACCGGTTCCAGGACCTCGATGTCGATGTCCAGGGGCGTGGCCGAGAACGGGGCGTCACCCAGGAACCCAGCGATGGAGACGGGCTCGGCCAGTCGGTAGTGGCCAGCCGGGAGCGCCCGGTTGGGTGCAAACGGCGCCCAGATTCGCAGTGACTGGGTCGCGTCGGGACTGTCGATCCACCGTGTCGCGTCGTGCAGCGGAACCGCCCGGCCACTTCCACCGCCCGCTACGACACGCTGGGCGCGGAGAGTGAGATCGGCCGCCGACTCCCCATCCCGCACGCGTACCGTGAACTCGGTGTAGCTGTCGGCCGGGGAGCAGACCACGGGATCGAGCCCGCCCTCGATCTCGAACCGGAGCGGTGCACCTGCAGCCCGCCACGTGGAGGTGGCAGCGCCGGGGCCGCAATTGATCCCGTCCTCGCAGCGGGTCGTCAGCCGCAGCCCCGCATTGGCCACCTTCCCGTGGCCCACCGTCACGATGGGCGCGAAGGCCGCCGGCGGGTCCAGCGCTCGGTCGTGGATCAGCTGCGCGTCCTCCAGCGCGATGTCCGGGTAACCCGTGGGGGCCCAGAACAAACGCACATGCGTGGGTTGCTGGTGCAGCGCAATGTTGAGCGAGAACAGGTAGAGCGCGGCGTCCTCCACGGCGCCGCGGGCGATGAGCGCGTAGTCGGACGCAGCGTCGGCGTAGCCGATCTCCAAAAACCACTGGGCGCCTTCAAACACCGGCGGCAGCCCCGGCTCAAACGGGTCGGGCAACACGAAGGCGTTCCCCGAGGGCAGGTAGATCGGCGGGTAGACCTGGTTGGCCTCGTCGACGTTGCCGAGGGTCCCGACGACCGTCGCCACCGGCACATCGACGGCGACGGGCTCCTGAAAATCCTCGCCCACCGCCTGGCGGACGTAGGTCCGTGCCTGCGCGTCCCAGAGGTAGACGCCAGCGGCCCCATCGACCTCGCGAATCGTCGGGGACGAGACAAACCAGTCCTGGGCCTTCTGGGCGTGGTAGCCGGTGTACTGAGGAAAACAGGTGACCGCGTTGGGCGACTCTCCCCCGTTCATCGGGTCGCGCTTGCCGACGGGCTGGCCCTCGGCCATCACCGGACCGTTGCCGTCCACCCGGAACCAGGTCCGGAACTGGCCACGGGTCGTGTCCCAACCCCAGGGGTGCCCCTCGACGTTGGTTCCGTCGAGCGGGTACTCGTCGTCAATGCCCCAGTTCGCCGCTGCGCCGTTTGTGAAGTGCGCCAGCGTGAACGAGTGCCCGACCTCGTGGGTGAATCCGTTGCCACACTCCGACGCCCACATGGCCGTCCACCCCGTCCACCCAGCGGCCCAGGGCGCGTCGTCGATGTCCCGGTACTGCCCCTCCGGGGTCCTGAACCACCCCATCCCGACCGATGTGCCAAAGCTGTACGGTGAGCTGTCGCCCTGCGACTCCCCGGTCAGAGCCAGGCCGCGGCCCGTGTTGGCGAGGCTCATCCGCAGCGCAAACTGGTGTTTGAGGATCGACCAATGGTCCTCGTCGGACGCCACCTCGCGCCGCTCCGCCTCGGAGCGCACGAGCCTCGGCCCTTCCGGCGTGCGTACGACAAACTCAGACAGCCGCCACGGGTTGCCGTCCACGAACCGCAGCTCAGCCGCCGGAATCGTCGCGAAATAGTCCTGCGCCACCTTGGTCGCGGGCACCGTCGAGGTGTCAAAATCGGACTCGCCGAACAACACCATCTTCGTGCGGGAGATCGTGATCCGATGCGGCGCCGCGAGCCCGACCAGAGCGTGCTGGAACACGCGCAAGGCCCCCTCGCGCATGTGTCCGACCTGCAGACTCACCCCCTCGCGCACGAACGGGTACGGCAAGACAGCGCTCCAGGCGGCCTCGGTGTAGGCGGGCACCGAGGCGTCGGTCAGCCCAGCCTCAAGCGACGCGGGCAGCTCCATCGGGGAGCCCATCACCAGCACACCCAGCAGTGCCTCTCCCTCCCAGGCTGACAGGAGGACCGTCGCGTCGTCCGCGATGGGACTCTCGGGCGTGAAGAGCACCAGCGTCGCGCGGCCTTCCACGGGCACGGGAGCCAGGCGCTGCTCGTCAGGCTCCACGACATGGGTCTGCGCCAGCTCGATCCGTCCATCCCAGGCCTCCTGCGCCGCGTCGGGCCACACCGCGGCCGGCACAAGCTCGTCGGCGCAATCCGGGCCGAGATCCTCTGGGACATCCGCATCCGTCGCATCCTCCAGCGCGGCGTCGGCGTCTGCGGCGTCCGTGTCTGTCGCGTCCGCGTCCGGCACGTCCTCTGGGGTGTCCGGTGCGTCAGGTGTCAGCGCGTCGTCATCCCCGCCGCCGTCCCCGTCACCCGTGTCCCCGCCTGCGTCAGACTGGGCGTCGCTGGTGTCGTCGGTGTCGCGCCCCTCCGCAGCATCCGGTGCATCGGCGCGTCCAGAATCACCGGAATCGTTGGCGTCCGCGGCTCCATTTGGATCCGACTGGTCAGCGCCATCACCGCACGCGCACCCCGCCACGACACAAAGCAACACCAGAAATCGCATCGTACCTCCAGAGCCCCTCGCCTTTATCGCGGGCCCGTCGTCAAGCAGCAAATGCTTGTCATTCAGAGGGGCAGCCGCTGCCCGGATAGAAGATCGATCCAAACTGGGGGTCGCCGCCAGATTCGGGAGACGGATTCTCAAGTCAGTAGCTGCCAGAGCCGATGTCTGTGGCATCGCAACCCGAGGTACCCATGCGCTTGCGCCCAACGCTGCTCTCCGGACTCACCACCCTCACAATCTCCCTGCTGGCCTCGGGCGCAACCGCCCAATTGGTCCCGCCAGACCAAGGTGATTTCCACGCCCTGCGGTGCAACCCGGGCGTCTCCACCGACGAGCTTCGGGACACGCCTGGAGGCACGAGCCACCGCGATGTCATCGGGACCACGGAATTTCCCGCGGTCTTCTACACGAGCGACACGACGCACTTCTACTTGAAGATGCGCCTGGACGACGACCCGCGGCGGGGCGAGGAGCTCAAGTCATTTGGCTGGGGTTTTCTGCTGGACCAGGACGACGCGCCCAACACCTACGAGCACCTTGTCTTGCTGGACGGAATCCGGGAGCGGCTGCAGCTGTCTGAGAACACGATACAGGGCGAATTGGACGACCGCACCGACGGCGCGGAGATCGTCCGGGGCCAGTACGATCCCGTCGTGGACTCGTACCACGTATCCCAGGCGGACAGCAGCTTCAACGGTGACCCGGACTACTTCCTCACCATCGCGGTGCCCTGGGACAGCCCCGCGCCAAACCAATGGGGATTGCACGAGGCGGGCTACACCCGCGCTTCGGTCGTCCACCTCTGGGTCGCCACCTCCAACAGCACCCAGGCCCTCAACGTAGACTTTGTCTGCGGTACCGACGGCGGCCTCACGGACACCGCGTCCGACCCCACGCCGCTGGACCCCAACGGCGACATCGACGAAGACGGCGTCAGGAACGTGGACGACAATTGCATGGTGGTGCCAAACACCAACCAGGCCGACCTCGACAACGACGGCGTGGGGGACGCGTGTGATGATGACCGCGATGGCGACGGGCAACCCAATGTCGGTGACAATTGTCCTGACCTCGTCAATGGCGACCAGGCGGACTTTGACAACGACGGGATGGGCGACGCTTGCGACCCCGACGACGACAACGACGACATCATGGACGGCGACGACAATTGCCAATGGGTCATCAACCCGGAGCAGGGCGACCTCGACCTGGACGGAGTCGGAGACGCATGCAGCGACGACGTGGACGGCGATGGGCGCCCCAACGATGTGGACAATTGCCCGCTCGTTCCCAACGGACCCCAAGCCGATCTTGACCTGGATGGCATCGGCGACGAGTGCGACGACGACCGCGACGGCGACGGCATCCCGAACCTGGTCGAGGACCAGTTCGGCACGGACCCGAGCGATCTGGACTCGGACGACGACGGCATCCCCGACGCCGAGGAGCGCGACTGGAACCTGGACACAGACGACGACGGACTGATCAACGCGCTGGACCGCGACTCCGACGGCGACGGAATCTTCGACGGCACGGAGGCGGGCCTGACGCTTGACGATGTGGGCCCCCACACAGACCTGGATCGCGGAAATTTCGTACCGGACGCGGACCCGGATACCACCACGGACCCGTTGGACCCGGACACCGATCAAGGCGGCGTGCCCGACGGCGCGGAGGACCTCGACAGGAACGGGCGGATCGACGACGGCGAGCGCGATCCCAACAACCGCGACGACGACGAGGATCGGATCGACGACCGGGACAACGACGGCATCCCCGACGAGTTCGACAACTGCGCGGACAACGCGAACCTCGACCAGACCGACCGGGACAGCGACGGCATCGGAGACCTGTGCGACCCCGACATCGACGGCGACGGCCTGAGCAACCTGGACGAGGAAGCCGCCGGTACCGACGCCTATGACACCGACTCCGATGACGACGGCGTCCCTGACAGCGACGAGCCGCGCTGGAACGAAGACTCCGACGACGACGGCCTCATCAATGCCCTCGACCCAGACAGCGACGGGGACGGCATCCTCGACGGCACCGAACTCGGCGTCACCCGAGATGACCTCTCTGCCGACACAAACCTGGACGCGGAGAACTTCGTCCCGGACGCGGACCCTGACTCGACCACAGACCCCTTGGATGCAGACACGGACAATGGCGGTGTCGATGACGGCGCCGAGGACCTGGACTTCAATGGCCGGGTCGATGAAGGCGAGCGAGACCCGAACAACCCCGCCGACGACGTCGACGTGGTCCCGGACCGCGACGACGATGGCATCCCCGATGAGCTCGACAACTGCCTCGACGTCGCCAACCCGGATCAGTTCGACATCGACCTCGACGGCGTCGGCGACCTCTGCGACGGCGACATGGACGGCGATGGACTCAGCAATGACGACGAGACGGACGCTGGGACTGACCCCCGCGACCGCGACAGCGACGACGACGGCGTCCTCGATGGCGATGAGCCCGCCTGGAACGAAGACTCGGACGACGACGGCCTGGTCAACGCGGCCGACCCCGACAGCGACAATGACGGCCTGTACGACGGCACCGAGCTCGGCTACACCGACGACGACCTGGGGCCGGACACCAACCTTGACGCGGGCTACTTCGTAGCGGACGCCGACCCCGACACGGTCACCGACCCGCTCGACGCCGACACCGACGACGGCGGTGTCAACGATGGTGTCGAGGACACGGACCGCAACGGACGCCGCGACGATGGCGAGCGCGACCCTCGCAACGGTGACGACGACATCCCTGACGAGCTCGACGCCGACGAAGACGGCGTGCCCAACGACATCGACAACTGCCCGGCCCTTCCCAACACGGACCAGGCGGACTTCGACGGCGACGGGTTCGGGGATGTCTGCGACATCGACGCGGATGGCGACACCCTTCTGGACGTGGATGAGAACGCCGCCGGAACAGACCCGCTCGACCTCGACTCTGACGACGACGGCGTCGCTGACAACGAGGAGCCGTCGTGGAACGAGGACACCGATGGTGACGGGCTCATCAACGCCCTCGACTCCGACAGCGACAACGACGGAATCCTCGATGGCACCGAGCTCGGCGTGACCGAGGACGAGGCCCCTGAAGGCACCACGCCGGGCGAGCACTTCGTGCCGGATGCGGACCCGGACACCACGACCGACCCGCTGGACCCGGACACCGACGACGGCAGCGTCAGCGACGGTGATGAGGACACGAACCACAACGGCCGCGTGGACGACGGGGAGCGCGACCCTCTGGACCCCAGCGACGACGTAGCGATGGCCCCCGACGCGGACGGCGACGGTGTCCCGGACGACATGGACAACTGCCCCGATGTCTCCAACAGCGCGCAGGCCGACACTGACGCGGACGGCGTGGGCGACGCGTGCGAGCCCCCGACGTTCATCACGCCCGGCGCCGACGCCGACAACGACGGCGTGGACGACCGCGACGACAACTGCCCCGGGGTCAGCAACGCGGACCAGGCGGATGGGGATGCGGACGGCGCGGGCGACGCGTGCGAGCGCGCCGCGAGGGACGTGGCCCCGGCCAACAGCGACGACAGCCCCTTTGGCACTGGCGTCGTCATGGGCACAGGCTTCTGCCAGGCGGCGCCCGGCACGGTCCCGGGCAGGGGACTCCCCCTGCTCCCAGCCGCCCTCCTGATCGGGCTGGGCCTGCTGGTCTTGCGGCGCCGGTCCTGACCGCCCCAGCTCCACCGCCATTATGTCCTACGCAGACACAATGCAGTGGAGCTAATATCGATTTACACAACGGTCGCCCCGTCGCACTTTGGAGAGGAACTCGAGACGGAGATCCTCCATGCGAACCATCCTGTTGTGCTCCCTGCTGATTGCGTGCCTGCTCCCCGCCTGCGTGGACGACCGGTACAGCTCCGACACGGCGTCCAAGCCCGCTGACAAGCAGCCTGGCCCAGACCTGACGCCCTCCGGCGACCAGAATCTCCCTGGGCTGACCGTCGCGCCGACGCTCGTGGACGCCACGTGTGAAGTCCAGGCTCCCCTGACCCGAGACGACCTGCAGTTCGACAACGCCGTCGTCGTGGACGCACCACGGGTGGAGGACCACGTCGCCGTCGACGGACGGTTGACCGGCCGCACGCTGCGGGGCGAGGGATGGCAACGCGACGAGCAGTACAATCTGGAGGGCTGCCTGGGCATCCTGACGCTGCATGAGTTCAACGAAAACGGCGAACCGCTGCTGCGCGAGGTCATCGTCCTCGACGGCCAACTCGCCTTTGATCTGAGCCCTTACGGAGGGATTGTGCCGAGCCTGACGACCTGGACCTACGACGACGAGGGACGGCTGGTCCGCTGGGGTGTCGAAGGTCAGCAGTTTTCCTACTCCCACGACGCCGATGGCAACGTCATCCGGGAGGAAGCGCCCTACGGCGACGAGCCCATGGTCACTACCCGGACCTTTGACGAACACGGGCAGCTGCTCACCGAGATCGCCACCCACCAGGAGCGAGAGCTGTGGCGCGTCACCAACACCTGGGACGGCGCCGATCGGCCGTTGACCACTACGCGCGAACAGGGCGACCGCACGTCCAGCGTCGTGCGGTGGGATTACGACGGACAGGTCCTCGTTCGGCGCATCTCCACGGAAGACTGGGCTGGCGACGCGCGCCCCGAGCGCTCCGAGGTCGAGACCTACGACCGGGCCGGCCGCAAGCTCAGCTTCACCCAGGACCAACCCTACGACGGGCGCGACGACTGGCGCGAGACCTTCACGTACGACGGCGACGGCAATCTGCTGCACCACGAGTCGCGGAACCTTCTCACGAACGAGGTCGCCCAGGATCGGCGCTACACCTACGATGAGGAGGGCCGGAAGCTCACGGAGACCCACGCCAATGGACGCCGCTCCGAGACCGACTACGACGAAGCGGGACGGGTGATCCGGCTGGCGTGGTTCCAACCCGGCGGGCAGCTTCAGACCGAGACCCACACGACGTTCGCCACCGGCGGTGCGATGCTCAGGACGGAGACTGACCGCGACGGCGACGGGGTCATCGACAACACTTCCTGGCAGGAACTGGACGTGGCGGGGCAGCCGGTTCTGAGCGCCACAGATTGGGATGCCGACGGCACGCCCGAGGCGAGCATTCTGCGGCTGTGGCGTTGATCGAGCGGCGTCGCAGGCGTGTCATTGCGGACTCTGTCCGAGGGGCACGGCGACCGACGCAGCGCCCCCCGGGCCTGTGATCCGAGGGGCCGCTGGGCGAGTTGTTCCGCGCGCTTGCATGCGACACAAGCCTGAACAATGATGCGCCGAGAAAACTCGCCCTACGGAGAACCATGACCGTCTTCGAGCAGCTCGAGAAGCGCTCCCACGAGCAGGTCGTCTTCTGCTACGACCCTGTTACCGGCCTCAAGGCCATCGTGGGTATCCATGACACCACCCTTGGACCCGCCCTGGGCGGCACCAGGATGTGGAACTACAAGGACGAGGCCGCCGCGGTGCGCGACGTGCTGCGCCTGTCCCGCGGGATGACCTACAAAGCCGCTGCGGCCGGCCTGAACCTCGGTGGGGGCAAGGCGGTCATCATCGGCGACTCGCGCACGCAGAAGGACGAGATGCTCTTCCGCAGCTACGGCCGGTTCATTCAGGGCCTGGGCGGGCGGTACATCACGGCCGAGGACGTGGGCACCACGGTCCAGGACATGGAGTGGGTGCGTGCGGAGACGGACCATGTGGTCGGCATCAGCCGCGCCATCGGCGGCTCCGGCGACCCGAGCCCGTTCACAGCCCTGGGCGTCTACGAGTCCATCAAGGCGTCCCTGAAATGGACGACGGGCAACGAGTCGCTGGCGGGTAAGCGCGTCTCCATCCAGGGCGTCGGCGCTGTTGGCTATCACCTGGTCAAGCACATCGTCCACGACGGCGGCACCGTGGTCGTCGCGGACATCCGGGACGACAACCTCAAGCGGGTCACCAGCGATTTCTCGGGTGTGGAGGTGGTCTCGCCGGAGGCGATCTACGACCAGGACGTGGACGTGTTCGCGCCGTCGGCGCTCGGCGCCGTCATCAACGACGACACCATCCCGCGGCTCAAGTGCAGCATCGTCTGCGGCAGCTCCAACAACATCCTGGATGAGGACCGGCACGCGGCCGCGCTCCAGGACCGGGACATCCTGTACGCACCGGACTACGTGGTGAACTCGGGCGGCCTGATCAACGTCGCCAACGAGCTCGAGCACTACAATGAGGAGCGCGCCGTGGAGCGCGTCAAGCGGATCTACGACATCGTCCTGTCGGTGTTCCAGATCGCGCGTGAAGAGAACGTCACGACGTTGGACGCGGCCAACCAGCTGGCGCGGCGCCGAATCGACGCCCTGGCAAAGATCAAAGACCGCTACGTCGGCATGCCCCTGCGCGCCCGCGACCGCAACCGGTAGGACGCCCGTGCCGCGCCTTTTGGCCGGCGAAGCGAATCGCAAGTGCAGCCACGGCGGCCTCGGAAATCCGAGGCCGCCGTTGTTTCTCTGAGGGACCCCAGTCCACTTTCCTCTGGCGCACCCCGACGGCTACGGGCATCCTGCGATGGGCCCGCGCATTGCACAGGCCCTGTGCCCCGGAGGTCCCCATGTCACACCAACTTCGTCTCGGGCTCAGCATCGCGCTGGCCGCATCGACCCTGCTCGCCGCAGGCTGCAACGACAACACCGCCCGCAGCGGATGCCGCTCCGCCGACGACTGCCGCGGACAGCGCGCCTGCGTCGATGGAGTCTGCACCGATCCGGCCCACGACCGGGACGCGGGCGCCGACGCAGCCAGGGACACCGGAGGGCCAACGGACACCGGAGGGCCAACGGACACCGGCCGCAACGTGCCCGCGCCGCGGGACACGGAGGTCGAACCCGACCTGGCGCCCCCCGACACCACCGACACCCCAGACGTTCCGGACCCGGACCTCTGCCGCGAAGCCTACAACCGCGTGGTCGAGTGCGGATACCCGGCTCCGGACAACATCGGTTACGGGGTCGACTGGGACCAGTGCGACCCGTTCAGCGCATGCGGTGCGCAATGCGTCCTGGACATGACCTGCACCTGGCTGGAGTGCGATTTCAACCCAGACATCGACTGCGACTCCGCCCCCCTGGCCGACTGCCTCCAGGAGAAGTGCAGCGACGAGCCCGACGACAGCTGCCGCCAGGACCGCGACTGCAACCAGGCCTACGACTGCTGCAGCGAGGAGTGGGTCTGTTTCCCGGAGGGCCAGGGGGTCACCTGCGACCGCGACTGCCAGCAGCCCCCGGACCCGCCCGGCTGTGAGTGCGCGGACGGGCTCTGCCGCGTGGCGCCCCCCGACCCGGTGGACGGCGACCTGTGCCAGCGCGCCGACGAGCGCTTCACCGAGTGCGGCTACGAAATCGGCCCACTCAGGGAGCGCTTCCCGCGCGAAGTGGAGATCATCGAGCACTTCCGCGAGGGGCTGTGCGACCCTCTGGACGCGTGCATGGCCGCATGCATCGTCCACGAGCGTGACGACCAGTGCATGCAGTGCCACTTTGGCGACCAACTGTGCATCCGCGACCCCTTCGAGGAGTGTTTTGCGCGGTGCAATAGGGCACCTGAGGCTGGCCTGTGCTTGCAGACGCAGGGCCTCTGGGGCGACGGCGACTGCGAGAATTGTTGCGGCGCGGCCGGCTGTGGTCGAGACCCGTTCGAGGGGTGCTTTGAGGACTGCTGCGGACCGCCCCAATGCTACTGCCCCAACGACGCGCCGTTCTGGTCTCCCGTGGAGGGCTGCTACGCGCGCGACGCATGTTTCCCGGACGACGGACGGGCGTGTGTCTCCCGCGGCGGCGTCTGCGCAGACGGCGAATGCCCGCCCAACCGCGTGGACGCGGACTCGCCCCTCGGCTGCGACGGTGGCCGGTGTTGCCTGCCTCTCTAAGCCAGACGATCTACGCCGTCAGTGACGGGGGCGACAGGTAGCGCAACTGGTCGACCAGTCGCTGCCTGGAGTCCTCGGCGATGTCTCCATGCGCGGGCACGATGCGATCAAAATCCAAGCTAAGGATCTCCGCAACGCCGCGGCCGGCGAGCCCCTTGTCGCGCACAAAAATGTACTTCCAGCTGCGGCTGTGGGCAAAGCCCTTGCTGGCCCCCACGAGGACCATCACCACGCGGGTCGCCCAACCGCGTGTCTGCTTCATATTGAACACCAGGTCCGTCACCACCAGCGATCGGGAGGGCCGGTGGTAGGTGACGACCTCGTTGACCATCGGCACGCCCTGGACGTGCACCTGCACGAGCTCCTCGCGCCAGGCCTCCGGCGACCCGCTCCCGAGAACCCCGTCGAACGCGATGTCCGAGCGCTTCTTGGCCAGGCCCGGAGCGCCCCAGACCGCCGCCTTCGGGTAACGGCGCTTCGCCTCTGGGATGTGCAGGTGGTGGAACTTGTTGGGCCCGACAATGTGGGCCACCTCGCCGAGCTGATCGATCTCCTCGACCAGGGCGTCATCCATGGGCACCGGCGAATGCAACATCAGCGCACCACCCACCCGCAGGATGGTCATGCGCAAGGGGAGGTAGGCGGCGGGCGCCATCTTGGCCTCGTGGTCCACCGCCCAGATGCCCTCTCCCACCTCATAGACTCGATTCATGCGCGCCTCCATTTTGTCAGGTGCCCTTGACCATCGGATCTCGATCCAGCGCGCCGCGCCTCGGATCAATAGCTGAACTTTGGATCGTAGGACGCCAGCACCTTGTGCAGGTACGCGGCGATCACGTCGTCCGTCCCGTCTCGCATGCGGCGCAGCCAGAAGCCCGTGATGAAGCCGTCGGTCCACGACCGCCGCAGAGAGACACTCTGGGCCAGCCGCGCCTTCTTGGCGTAGCGGTCGTAGAAAGCGGCCATATTGCGTTGCGGGTTGGCCGCCTCGTAGCTCGCAGCCTCCGCCAGGAGTCTGTCGCGGCCGCCGTTCTGAGTCAGCACCTTATGGCACGCCGCGTACTCGCGCACCACGGGCTGGAAAACCGGATAGGCCGCCCGTGCCGTCGTTCCCCACAGCTTCTGCTTGGGCTTGGGAAGCAGCCCGGACAGGAGCTTGTCGAGCTGCGGGCGGCGGAAGTGGCCGGGGTTCTCCAGGTCAAAGAGATCCCCACCAAGGCGGTCGTACAGAAGGACATTGGCCATGTCGCGCTGCCTGTTCGCCCAGCCCGCGGCGGAGCGTGGGCCGATCATGCCATTGAACCCGCTCGTGGCCGCCCCAAAACTGTGCCACACCCAGAACGTCTCGGAGTTCATGGCGCTCCCGAGCACCGAGGGCGCTGCCGCGCCCGGAAACGACAACGTCGCAGGCTGAAACTGCACGTCCTTGCCCGGACGGACATGCGCCATCGCGGCGCCAGCGACGTCGATCAGTGACCTGGACGCGATCGGCTTGCCGGCCACGAGGACCGCGAGGAGATCGCGCGCCTTCTGGTCCTGCACCTTCCGCCGCGCCTCCTCGGCCAGCCGCTCCTCCTCGACCGCGGCCTCCTTGGCGGTCATCGGCGGCGGCGGCGCGGGCGGAAGCACCGCGCAGGAGCACAAACAAAGGCACAGGCACAACATCACGATCCGCATCGATACCTCCGGCAGACCCGTCCGGGTTCAAATCCCGGCTCCTCGTCGGCGGCGCGGCTGAACGATACTACAGCCACCCGCGCCAACGCAGCCAGTCGAACGCAAACCCCACCGGCCCTATTTCAAAGAAGCGGCTGACCGCGATGCAGCCGGGTCCCGGCGACCGCGCACGTGGAGGTCGACGCGGCCATCGGCTCGATCGCGTGGGTCCGGTGCGCCGCGGCTGCACATCGCGGACATGGAGGAAGGAA
>CALBXO010000040.1 GCA_937890335.1 uncultured Pseudomonadota bacterium
CAACGGCGCGAACAACGGCGCCAACAACGGCGCGAACAACGGCGCGAACAACGGCACGAACAACGGCGCCAACAACGGCGCGAACAACGGCGCGAACAACGGCGCCAACAACGGCGCGAACAACGGCGCCAACAACGGGACGACAGTGCGGGTGCCCGAGCGGCACCGGGCTGAGGCGACGGCGTGCGACGACGAACGCTCCGATTCGCTCAACCCGCCCCCCGACGATCAGGAGGACGACTGGATTGAGTGTCGCGTGCATGCGGATTGCGCCGACGCGGGTCCCAACGGACGGTGTACGGGCAACGGACATGACGGCTGGTACTGCACCTGGGATCGCTGCTTCGACGACGACGAGTGCGAGGGTGGTCGGGTCTGCGCCTGTGGTGGCGGGTTCCGCTCGGACCACAACATCTGCCTGTCCCGCGGCAACTGCCAGACCGACAAGGACTGTGGTGAGAACGGGTTCTGTTCCCCCACCTTGGGCGACTGCGGGCACTACTCTGGGACCGACGGCTACTTCTGCCACACGGACGAGGACGAGTGCATCGACGACGCCGACTGTCCGGAGGGAGCGTACTGCGCGTTTGACGACGCGGCCGGGAAGTGGAGCTGTTCCGACGCGGAGTGTGCCGGGTAGTGGCACGCGTCCTCAAGGCTGTGGTTGTCCTGGCGTTGGTCGGGGTGTTCGGGTGCGGGGACGGTTCCGAGGAGCCGGACGCGGACGTCGAGCTCGGGCGCAGCTACGCCTCGGATGCAGCGTTTCGGCGGGGCGTGCTCGAGGGCTCCCTCGTCAATCCGGACAATGGCTACTCAGAGCTGCGCCTGGCGCGCTACACCGAGGATCAGTGGGGCCAGCTGCCGGTGTGGGCGCCGGGCGAGTTTGCCGAGGTCGACGCGGTCCCCTGGGAGCGTGAGGCCCTGCTCGCCCTGGGACGCCGGGCCTTCTTCAGGTACCCGATGCAGCTGGTGCCTGCCTTGGAGCATGGCCTGGCAGACCCCGATGCCTACGGTGTCCACACGGGCCTGGTCCGGGTCGAGCGTGCCGGGGGCGACGGGCCTGTCGGGCTCGCCTGCGCGGGGTGCCACTCGGTAGAGCGCGAAGGCGCCACGGTGGCGGGCCTGAACAACGCGGACTTTGATCTTCACGGCATGGTTCTGGCCGCGCGCGGACTTCCGCGCGGACCGTCGTGGTGGGGGCCCGGGCGAGTGGATGTCACGGCGGACGGGGTGGACAACCCGGTGGCGATTCCCGATCTGCGGCCGGTGCGCTACCAGACGCATCTGCACCGCGCCGCTACCGTTCGCAACGGGCTGATCGAGCTGTCGATCCGTACCGAGACGCTCATCATCACCGCGATGGGAGAGAACCACCGGCCGCCGCGCAAACTGGCTTTCGCGTTGGCGCTCTACCTGTGGAACCTGGCGCCGGCCCCTCCCACCGTGCGCCCAGCGGTTTTTGACCGGACCTGTGGCGGTTGCCATGGCTCCGAGGGGCTGTCTGGCCCACCGGTTGTGTTGGCGCGGGTGGGGACCCGAGACGCTGTGGCGCGCAGCGCGGCGAGGACGACCGGGATGTGGCGGGTTCCGAGCCTGGTTGGCGTGGGGGACCGCCGACGGCTCACTGCGACGGGCGACATCCACGATGTGGCCCACATGCTGGCGGACGACCGTAACGTGCCCGGACATGTGTTTGGGCAGAGGCTCGCGCCCCGTGAGAAGCGGGCCCTGTTGGGTTTTCTCGAGACATTGTAGCGGCGGCAACGCGGCGCAGCGCGGGAGAAACGCCGAGGCGCAACAGCGGCGACGCCAGGCCGGTAAAGGGAAGGGCGTGGGTCGGAGTCGCGGTCAGTCGGCGAGGGCGCAGATGAGCTCCGCCACGGACCAGGCTTGCGCGGGTGCGCCGCGCGGCGCGAAGGGAGCGTCGCCGGTGAAGATCTCGCTGACGCTGCCGATCACCGCCTCGTGCGCGGTGTGGTCCAGCAGGGGCGCCAGGTCTTGTCGGATGTCTTTCGGGTCGTCGCCCACCGCTCGCCGGGCGCGCGCCCACGGTCCAATCAGCCAGCCCCAGACAGTGCCCTGGTGATACGCTGGATCCCGTTCTGCGGCGGGTCCGCCGTACGCGCCGATGTAGGCGTCGTCGTAGGGCGTGAGGCTGCGCATGCCCATCCCGGTCAGCAGGTGTCGCCCAGCCACGCGCACCGCCGATTCCCGCTGCTCGGCGCTCAGCGGACAGGAATCCAGCGCCAGCGCCATCAATTGGTTTGGCCGGATGGCCGCGTCGTCCCCGTCGGGTCCGTCCAACACGTCATAGAGGCAACCCGTAGCCGGGTTCCAGAACCGCAGCAAAGACGCGCGCGCGGTGGCCGCCAGGGCGTCGATGTCCGTTGTCTTCAGGCCCAGCCGCTGCCGGAACTTCGACAGCACCCCGAGGCCATGGACCCACAGGGCGTTGACCTCGACGGGCTTGCCGCGGCGGGGGGTCACGACCCACCCGTCGTAGCGAGCGTCCATCCAGGTCAGTTGGACCCCGTCAGCGCCGGCGCTGACCAGGCCGTCCTCTGCCACGTGGATGTTGTAGCGTGTGCCATTTTGGTGGTGCGCGACGACGTCGTCCAGCACGGGCACGAGGTCGCGCACAAGCGCGTCCGCGTCCTCGTCCGGAAGCGCCGCAACCGTCAGCTCGGCCGCGCGGAAGAACCACATCGTAGCGTCAACGGTGTTGTACTCGGGCTCCTCATCCGCCGACGGGAACCGGTTGGGGAGCAACCCGTCCACGGCGTACCGTGCGAAGGTGCGCAGAATGTCCGCGGCGACGCTCGCCCGGCCGGTCTTGAGACACAGGCCCTCCAGGGCGATCATCGTGTCGCGGCCCCAGTCGCCAAACCAAGGATAGCCCGCGATGACGGTCTTGCCACCGTCTCGCTCCACAACAAACTGGTCTGCAGCCGCGGCCAGTGCCCTCGGCACGCGAGGGGCCTGCTCGGACAGTTGGCTGGCCCGCATCTGGGCGGCGGTGATGGCGCGCGCCAGTGTGGGAGTCGGGTCGGACTCCGTGGTGACGAGAACGCCCCGGACGTAGCCGGGTTCCAAGGTGAAGGTCAGGTCGGCAAAGCGCCGGTGCGCGTCTACAGACCCGAGCCCGCGCTGCTTCTCCTTGCCCAGCAGAAAGTCGGCGTAGAGATCGCCTCCCAGCTCGGCGGTGCCGTCGTGCAGCAGCCGCAGGGTCGAGTTTCCTTCCACGTGGACGGCCACCTCAGCTTCCCTGGCCTCGATGCGGGGTTCTGGCCCTCCATCTGCCGACGTGTGGTGGTGGCTGCGGGTGGACCCGAGCGCACGCAGACGCAACGTCGCGGACTGTGCGCCGCCAACCAGTGACCACTCCACCGCTGTGGTGTGCTCGCCCGGAACCATGGTCACGCGCCGCCGAATCCGCGCTCCTTGCACCAGCCAGGTCCAGGTGCCCACACCGCGATCCCAAGTGAAGGATTCGAGCAGTTTGGACCCATCCGGCGCGACGACACCGCTGTCCCAGACGTTGGCGTCGAGGCCGACGGTGATGCCGTGGACGGTGACCTCAGGGTCGAGTTTGGCCAGGCGCAGCGTCCGCCCCAGCGGCGGGTTGGCCGCCTCGATGAGCAGCCCATGGTAACTGCGCTCCAGCGAGCCGGCGACGCTCCCCATGGCGTAGCCGCCCAGCCCGTTGGTGCACAGCCACTCGCGGCTGCGCGCTTGCTCAAAGTCGGTACAGATGGCTCTCGGCAATCGTAGCGTCACAGCTCGATTGCCTCGCCCTGCATGGGAAGATGCACTTGCATGCCGAGCGTCTCGTCGAGCTTCGCGGCGAGCGTCTCCCGCGGACGGTCCTCACCGTGTACGAGGAAGACGCGCTCCGGCTCGCCGGTACCCTCTACCCAGTCGATGAGAGTGTCCTGTCCTGCGTGTCCTGAGAAACCGTTGACGGTGAAGATGTGCGCGTTCACCGCGACCTCTTCCCCGTAGACCTTCACGGAGGTTGCCCCGTCGAGGATGCGTCGGCCCAGGGTGCCTTCCGCCGCGAACCCGACGAAGATGATCGCGCACTCGGGGCGCCAGAGGTTGTGGCGCAGGTGGTGGAGCACGCGTCCGCCGGTGCACATGCCGGAGCCGGCGATGATGATGGCGCCGGAGCGCTGCCCGTTGATGCGGCGGCTGTCCTCGGCGTGCCGGGTGTAGTGCAGCGGCGGAAACTGGAACGGGTTGCCGCCCTCGCGCTGCAGCTGCAGCGCCTCCTCGTCAAAACAGTCGCCGTGCTTGGTGAAGATTCGTGTGCAGTCGATCGCCATGGGCGAGTCGAGGTAGATGTCGCAGCGGGGCAGGTCGCCGGCGCGGTAGAAGCCGTGCAGGATGTAGAGCAGCTCCTGGCTGCGCTCGAGCGCGAACGAGGGGATGATCACGTTTCCGCCGCGTTCCAGCGCCTGTACGATGGCTTCGCGGAACTCCTCGACGGAGTCGTCAAATGGCCTGTGCGACCGGTCGCCGTACGTGGACTCCATCACCACGAAGTCCGCCCGCGACGGGCTCGCCGGGTCCCGGATGAGCGGCTTGTCCACGTTGCCGATGTCGCCGCTGAACGTGATGCGTCGCGTCTTGCGCTTGCGCCCGGCACCCTCCTCGATGTCCACCTCCACGAACGCGCTGCCGAGCACGTGGCCCGCGTCCCGGTAGGTGACCGTGAGGCCGTCGGCGAGCTCGATGGGCTCGTCGTAGGTGGCGAAGATGTCAAAGAAGTCGAGGCTGTCGAGGACGTCCTCGACGTTGTAGAGGGGTTCCGCGGGCTTGGTCTTGGTCCGCGATCTGCGTCGGTTCTTCCGGCGCGCCTCCTCCTCCTGGATGGACGCGCTGTCCAACATGATCAGCCGGGCCAGATCGTACGTCGCCAGAGTCGACACGATCTGACCGTCAAACCCGTGCTTGACCAGCAGTGGGATGCGGCCGCAATGGTCCAGGTGCGCGTGCGTGAGAAGGAGGAAGTCCACGTCCGATGGATCGAACGGAAACTCGTCGTCATTGCGATCGGAGAGCCCGCGGCCCTGAAAGAAACCGCAATCTACGACGAGGGTGTACTCGTCGGTCTCGAGCAGATGACAGCTTCCCGTCACTGTTCCAGCCGCACCGTGGCACGTCAGCCGCATGTTTCTCCTGCGCGTGAAGGCGGGGCCACTTTGCACCCGGGCCCCAACCTATGCAACCCTAGGGGCAGTGACTCCTGGAGAGCTGATGAGTGACAATTCGGGTGAGCAACGCTCACGACCCCGAATCGGAATCGACGTCGCGTGCAGGGTTACCCGCGAGCACGCACAATGGTATGGCCGCTGCAACGACGCGACTCTCGAGGGGTTGCGGTTGGAGATGCAGGCTCCGTTTGAGATGGACGATGTGCTGACCATCCATCTACAGGGAGCGGAGCGCGAGTTTGCCGTCTCCGGCACGGTCGTGCGGCTGGACGGAACGGAGATTGGCATCGCGCTGATTCCTGACGTGGACAGCAGCCGTGCGCTGTTTCAACTTTTGCTGGAGCAGACGCGAGCCCAGAACGACGAGTGCGAGCGCATCGTCGAGGAGGCGCTGGCGCGCGGAGGCCCCTCGGCGCAGCCGACCAGGCCGGCTAAACCCGCCCGGTTGGTGTCCATGGGCGACCCGTTCGACAGCGAGAGCGACCTCCCCAGTCTCTGACCCTCTTCAGTTTCATCTGGGCCGACCTTAAGTCCTTTAAGATCGCCCGCGGTCCCGCCGCTACCTCCCTGCCCCATCTTGTCTCCATGACGAGGCGCCAACCGCGCCCCAGGCCATGGAGTTCCCGATGTGCAAAGGACTGAAGTTCAAGTGGATGCTGCTCGCCGGCTTTGTGATGAGCGCCTGCGGGGGGCCCGCCCCCAGCGTGGGCCAGCTCGTGGACGACGCGTGCGACCCGGATGACGCGTGCTGCAATGACCCGTGTTGCGGGGTCGGAGTCCTCGTCGACGGCGCTTGCTGCGGAAACGGCGTCGTGGACGGCGACGAGACCTGTGACGACGCCAACTACCTCGGGTTCGACGGCTGCGTCGCTTGCCAGGTTCAGATTGGATGGGCGTGCGAGGGCGACCCCTCGGTCTGCGCGACTGCGTGCGGCGACGGTGTCGCTGCCGGAGACGAGCGCTGCGACGAGGGGGAGCTCAACAGCGACACCGCGCCCAACGCCTGCCGTTTGGACTGCACTCCGGCCCGCTGTGGCGACGGTGTCCTGGATCTGGGCGAGCAGTGCGACGCCGGTGCCGAAAACGGCGACGGCGGCGCCTGCAGGCGCGACTGCTCCCTGCCATTCTGCGGGGACGGGGTGCTCGATCCCGGCGAGGCGTGCGATGACGGCGCGCGCAATGGGGACAACCCCGGCGGTTGCCGCCAGGGGTGCCGGCTGCCGGTGTGCGGGGATGGCGTCGTGGACCCGGGCGAGGCGTGCGACTGGGGCGCTGCCAACGACGACATCGAGCCCGACGCGTGCCGCAGCAACTGCGTCCTGCCGCGCTGCGGAGACGGCGTCCTGGACGGAGACGAGGCCTGCGACGACGGCGTAAACAACAGCGATACCGCGCCGGGCGCGTGCAGGACCATCTGCGCGCCCGCGTACTGCGGGGACGGTGTGGTGGACGGTGGCGAGGCCTGCGACGAGGGGGATCTCAACGGGGCGCTGGATGGGTCGTGCCGCACGGGTTGCAGTGTGCCGGGCTGCGGTGACGGGATTGTCGATCCTGGCGAGGCCTGCGACGAGGGCGCCGCCAACAGCGATGTGCTCCCCGATGCCTGCCGAACCAGCTGCCGCCTTGCGACCTGCGGCGACGGGGTGTTGGACCGGGGCGAGGCCTGCGACGAGCGCGGCGACTCGTGTCGCTGCCGCGACAATTGCGAGCTCCCCGAGGTCCACGAGGGGAACCTGTCCATCGACAACCGTACCGACGTGGCGATGCTCGCCAACATCGATCGCGTCCGCGGCACGGTCCGCATGAGCCGCTCGGCGCACGAGTTCTGGCCGGCCTCGCGCCTGGCCTGCATCGACGGCGACCTGCTCATCATGCACAACCCGTCCCTGGCGAGCCTGGATGATTTTGGTGCCCTCCAGCGGGTGGGTGGACGCGTGGAGATCCGCGGGAACCGTGCGCTGCGCGACCTGGACGGGCTGGGTTGGTTGCAAGAGGTCGGCGCCGACGTGTTGATTCTCCAGAACGACAGCCTGGTGTCCATCGCCGGACTCGGTGGCGTGGGCGGGACTCTGGACGGCGACGTGCGCGTCGTTGGGAACCCCGCGCTGCAGTCCTTTGTGGGACTCGGAAACGTGTCCGAAGTCAGCGGGGAGGTGATGCTCACTGGCTCCATCGCGCCAGATCTGCGTGGACTTGAAGGGCTTCGAGAGGTGGGGGGCTCCGTCACCATCGATGGCCACCGCGACCTGACGAGCCTGGCTGGGGCGGAAGCACTCCAGTATGTCGGCGGTGACTTCACGCTGGTCCACAACCCCATTCTCCGGGACCTGGACGGCCTGGAGAATCTGGAACTGGCGCTGCCGGGTACGCTGACTGTCCGCCGCAATCCGGAGCTGCGCAGCCTGGCTGGTTGGCCGCTGTCCGGCGTGGACGGCGACACCCATGTGGATAACAACGCCTGCCTGGTCCAGTCCGAGGTTGAGACCTGGGCAGATTGGCGCGCCTGGCCGACCCCGACGCGCGATTATGGGAATGACGGCCCCTGTCCTGAGTGACCGCACCCGCGAGGCTTAAGGAGTTTAAGCCTCGCGGTGCCCCGCTGTGTCGCCGCTGCCCCCACACTCATTGAGCAACCCAACCAAGGAGCCAACATGCCACGCCTTCTGATCCTGCTTCTGCTGCTGCCCGCCCTCGGGGCCTGCACCGAGACCTCCCCGCTCGCCCTTAACGCCGACCCTAACGGTGGTGCGGATGCCAACAACGGTGGGCCGGGCAACAACGGTGGTCCCGTCTGCAACCTGGCGGACAACCCTGCGGAATGCTGTGGAAACGGGAGCATCGAGGGAGACGAGGTCTGCGACGACGGAAACATCGCGAGCGGCGACGGATGCGGCTCAGGGTGCGGCGTGGAAGACGGGTGGAGGTGTCGGGGCGAGCCGTCGGAGTGCTTCACCACGTGCGGCGATGGCGTCGCGGCGGGTGACGAGGCGTGCGATTGGGGCATCCGCAACGACAACACCACCGCCGACGCGTGCCGGACCGACTGCACCGCCCCGCGCTGTGGGGACGGCGTGGTGGACCGCGACGAGCAGTGTGATGAGGCCGGGTCCAACGGCATCGGCGGGACGTGCCGCGCCAATTGCTCCGTGCCCACCTGCGGCGACGGCGTCGTGGACGCGGGCGAGGCCTGCGACGATGGAGTGCGCAACAGCGACGTAGACGCCGATGCGTGCCGCACCGACTGCACCGCCCCGCGCTGCGGCGACGGAGTCGCGGATGGACAGGAGGAGTGCGACGACGGGGACGCCAACAGCGACACCGAGCCGGGCGCGTGCCGGGTCGCGTGCCTGGCGCCCGCCTGCGGTGACGGCGTGGTAGACGGGGACGAGGCGTGTGATGACGGCGCCAACCTCAGCGACGAGGCACCGGACGCCTGCCGGACGGACTGTGCAGTTGCCCACTGCGGCGACGGTGTTCTGGACGCGGGAGAGGTCTGCGACGATGGCGCCGAGAACGGGCTGGAGGAGGGCGCGTGCCGCCCCGATTGTCAGCCGGCGCGTTGCGGTGATGGCGTGCTCGATGTGGGGCTCGGCGAGGAGTGCGACGCCGGACGGGGCAACAGCGACATACTGCCCGACAGCTGCCGCACGGACTGCCGCATGCCGACCTGCGGTGACGGCGTCCTGGACGACGGCGAGGAGTGTGACGACGCCGGCGGCAACGACGGCTGTCGCTGCCGCGGCAACTGCACGCTTCCGACCATCCACGACGGTAGCCTGTCCATCACGAACCGCACGGATGCGGAGCTCCTGGCGACGCTGGACCGCGTGACCGGCAACCTGAATATGGGTGGGACCACCAACGAGCAGTGGCCTGCGCCTCGGCTGGCCTGCGTGGACGGTGACCTGACCATCAACAACAACGACCGCCTGACGAACCTGGATGGGCTGGGCAACCTGCGCCGTGTGGGGGGCCGACTGCAGATCCGCGGCAACGCAGTCCTGCGGGATCTAGACGGTTTGTCCGGCCTGACGGACCTGGGCGGCGGCCTGCACATCGAGGCGAACGACGAGCTCGTGTCCATCGCAGGATTGGGTGGGTTGGCTTCTGTCCTGGACGGCGACCTTGTCATCAAGGATGTGCGGCACATGCAGAGCCTGCGCGGCCTGGACAACCTGACGCGGGTTCGGGGTGATGTGCAGATCAACGGGCCGTCGGATCTGGTGGATCTGGACGGCCTCGGCGCCCTGGAGCGGGTGGACGGTTTCTTTGAGCTCCAGGCCCACGATTACCTGCAGAGCTCCGCCGACCTGACGGTGACGTACGTTGGGGGCAACCACCTGGACGTGGTCGGGAACCCCGCGCTCGTGTCACTGGCCGGGTTTTCGGGGCTGCGCGGAGAGCTTGCCGGGGCGCTGAAGGTGCAGAACAACGACACGCTCACCGACCTGACGGGCGTCACGCAGCTGGACCGTGTAGACGGGACGGTAACCGTGGTCGGCAACGCGTGCGTGCGCGATTCGGAGGCCTTGGAATGGTGTGAGTCCATGGACCCGCCGACGCGTTGCATCGTCAACAACAACGACGGACCTTGCCGCTGAACCGAGCGCGCGCTGCCCTCGGAGGGGGGCCAGCGCCTGCCGGGCTGTGGGCCCTACTCTTTGAGCGCTGTGAGCAGTTTGGTGATGCTGTCCTTGGCGTCGCCAAAGAGCATCTCGGTGTTGGGCAGGAAGTACAGCGGGTTGCCGACACCGGCGTAGCCCGCCGCCAGCCCTCGCTTGAGCATGATGACCTTGTCGGCCTTCCACGCCTCGAGCACGGGCATTCCGTAGATGGGGCTCGACGTGTCCGTGAGGGCGTCGGGATTCACGATGTCGTTGGCGCCGACGATCATGACCACGTCCGTCGTGGGGAAGTCGTCGTTGATCTCCTCCATCTCCAACACGATGTCGTACGGGACCCGCGCCTCCGCCAGGAGCACATTCATGTGCCCCGGCAGGCGACCGGCCACCGGATGAATCGCGTAGCGGACCTCGACACCCTGGTCACGCAGCAGCTTGGTGACCTCCTGGATGGGATGCTGCGCCTGGGCGACGGCCATGCCGTAGCCGGGCACGATGATGACGGACGTTGCGTTGCGCAGCGCGTCGGCGCACCCCTCGGTGGTCGCCTCGTTCACGGTGCGCTCCACCCCATCGTCTTCCTTGCGCGGCGCGGGCTTGGCCCCCTCGGACGCTCCAAAGCCGCCAAAGACGACGTTCCAGATGGAGCGATTCATCGCCTTGCACATGATGTAGCTGAGGATGGCGCCGGACGAGCCAACCAGGGCACCCGTGATGATGAGGAGGTCGTTGGAGAGCATGAAGCCCGCCGCCGCCGCCGCCCACCCGGAGTAGCTGTTGAGCAGTGATACGACCACGGGCATGTCGCCGCCGCCGATGGCCATGACCAGGTGCCACCCGAGGAAGCAGGCGATGGCGGTCATGATCAGCAGCTCGGTGGTCCCGCTGGTGCCGTCAGCGGCCACGTAGAGGTAGCCGAGGACGACGGTCGTGATAATCAGGCCGAGGTTGAGCAGGTGCCGTCCAGGGATCAGCAGCGGCTTGCTGCCGAGCTTCCCGTCCAGTTTGGCCCAGGCCACAACCGAGCCGGTGAACGTGATGGCGCCAATGAAGACGCCCACGTAGATCTCGGACAGGTGGACGTAGTGGGCCGCGCCGGTGAGCTTGTGGGCCGGTTCCAGGTAGTTGGCGATGCCCACGAGCACAGCCGCCAGGCCCACAAAGCTGTGCAAGATGGCGACGAGCTGCGGCATCTTCGTCATGGCGACGCGCGCGGCGAGCACCGCGCCTATCGCGCAGCCAACGGCGATGGAGCCGCCCAGCATCCCGAGCGCCAGGGGCGCGTTGACGGCGGCGGCGAGCTTCACCTCGGCGCCTTCCTTGACGCCCATCAGCACCGCTGCGGCGGTGACGCCGGCGGCGGCGAGCATCCCGACGATGCCGTAGATATTGCCCCGCCCGGCGGTGCGTTGGTCCGACAGACCGCGCAGACTCAGGATGAAGAGCAGCGACGCGACGACGTAGGCGATGGTCTGGAGTGTAAATGGCATGGGTCAGTCCCTCCTGAACATCCGCAGCATGCGCTGCGTGACGAGGAACCCGCCAGCGATGTTGATGGAGGCGATGAGCACGGCAATCATCGAGAGGATGGTGGCAATTGTGAGGCCTTCGCCGGTGATGAGCAGCATTCCGCCGATGACGATGATGCCGCTGATCGCGTTGGTGACGCTCATCAGCGGTGTGTGGAGTGCGGCGGTCACGCTCCAGACCACGTGCCAGCCGACCACGCAGGCCAACAGAAACACGGTGAGGTGTTGAAGGAAGTCCGTGGGGGCTACCGCGCCGAGGACCATCAGGATCGCGGACGCGATGGCCACGGAGATCCACGACTTGTCGGGCCCATCGTCGTCGCTGGCGGACGCGTGCCCGTGCCCCTTGGCCTTCTTGCGGGGCGCTGGCTTCTTCTTGACGACGGGAGCAGGGGTTGGGGCAGCCGGCTTTGACGCGGCGGGCTTCTGCGGTGAGGGCTCGACCACTTCCGGCGGCGGCACAATCTCGCCGTCCTCCATGATGAGCATGCCGCGGATGATGACGTTGTCCTTGTTGAGGTCGTATCCGTCGTCTCCCGTGAGCTCGTCCATCATGTGGACGACGTTCATGGAGAACAGCTCCGAGGACTGGCGGGGCATTCGGCTGGGCAGGTCGGTGTGGCCGATGAGGGTCACGCCGTTGTGCTCGATGACCTCGTCGGCCACGGTCAGCGGGCAGTTGCCACCGCGCTCGGCGGCGAGGTCCACCACGACGGAGCCGGGCCGCATTCGGCCGATGGCCTCTTCGGTGATGAGGACCGGCGCCGCCCGTCCGGGGATGAGGGCGGTTGTGATGACAATGTCGCACTCGGCGGCGTTGTCGGCGAGCAGGTCCTGCTCCGCTTTGAGGAACGCGTCCGACATGGCCTTGGCGTAGCCGCCTTTGCCCTCGCCGGACTCTCCGCTGTCGAACTGGAAGTCGATGAACTGGCCACCGAGGCTCTCCACTTGCTCGCGCACCGGCGGGCGCACGTCAAAGACGCGAACCTGGGCGCCGAGCGCGCGCGCAGCCCCCAGCGCGGCGAGGCCTGCAACGCCGCCGCCGACGACCAGAACATGCGCCGGGTTGGTACGGCCCGCGGCGGTGACCTGAAGCGCGAAGAAGCCGCCGTATGCGCCCGCGGCCTCCACTACCGCGCGGTAGCCGGAGATGTTGCCCATGGAGCTGAGCACGTCGAGCTTCTGGGCCGTGGTGATGCGCGGGACCTTGTCCAGCGACAGGACCGTGGCTTTCTTGGCAGCCAGGCGGGCCACCAGGTCGTCGTTTTGCTGGTGGAAGACCAGACTCAAGACAGTCGTGCCCTCGGCGAGCATGTCGAGTTCGTGTGTGCCGTCGCCGAGCTCCTGAGGTGGGCGCACCTTCAAGATCATGTCCGATCCGCCCCAGATGGCTGCGGCGTCGTCCACGAGAATGGCGCCGGCGGCCTCGTAGAGCTCGTCGGGGAAGCTTGCGCGCGCCCCTGCACCCTTCTGGACCGCGACCTCGTACCCGAATGCTCTGAGTTTCTCGACGGTGGCCGGTGTGGCCGCGACCCGCTTTTCGTGGGCGCGAACCTCTGCGGGGATCCCTAGCCTCATTTCCCCTCCCTTCGTTGTCTGCACGGACTGGGATGCCCGATCAGGAGGGGCCTGCCTAACAAAGTGGGGCCGTTTACGCAACATCCTTGCTCACGGCGTTGGAACTCGGCGATCTGCCCGGCAGTGGCCGCGACCTTTTGGTTGGTTGCGCCTCGGATCGGTCGCGCCCGCGCACGAACTGCCGGACCCGCCAGGGCTGGGTCAGGCGCGCTCGACGAGGAGCGCGACCACGTGGATGCCGCCTGCGTCCAGATCGAGCCGCCGGACCAGTTTGAGGTCTGGCGCGTCCCGGAGCGCGTCCGTGACGGTGTTCACCTGGGAGGTGTAGAACAGCGCGCGTCCGCCGCGGTTGAGCTTGGCGCCGGTGAAGGCGACGGAGGCGCGCGTGACATCCTCTCCGCTGCCAAAGGTTCGGACGCCGAAGGGCAGGTTGACGATGACCTCGTCGACAAACTCGGGCCAGGTCTCGATCAGCGCGGAGTCGCCGAGTTTGATGGCGATGTCGAGCCCGGCGGCTTGGATGTTTGTGGTCGCCGCATCCACGGCGACCTGTGTGATGTCCGTGCCGCTGACCGCGCCGGCGCCGAGGAGCGCGCGCTCGACCAGCAGAGTGCCGCTTCCGCAGGTTGGGTCGTGCACGACGGCCGTGGGCCCGGTGGCGACCAGGCGCGCCAACGATGCGCCGATGACGGGGTGAATGCTGGCGCCCACGTCTTTGTGTCGGTAGGCGAACCGGTCGTCACCGAGGAAGCTGGGCTCGATCTCGAAGGTGTCCTGCTGGGTGAGGACGATCTGGTAGTCGTAGGCCGCCGGCTGGTCGGTGATCCCCAGTGGTGCCAGCAGTCTGCGCAGCCGGGTCAGCAGGGTGCGCAGCTCGGCGCGAGACCGCCTGGGCCCATCCACATGGAGCCTGTAGGTGGTGTCCTTGGTGCGGGTCAGTGTCGCCAGCAGCGCGGGGATGGCCTTCTCCGGTGCTCCTTTGCCGGCGGCGCGCACCGCGTAGGCCCCGCGCACGGCGGGCCAGACCGCCCACGGTGGCGTGCCCTTGGCCAGCCTGACGCTGGAATCATGGGTGCCGGAGACGGGAACGCCAAGGGCGCGGACTTCGTCAGCAACGACCTCCTCGAGTCCCTGCGGCACGGAGAGTCGGACCGGAAGTGTCCAGGGTTTGTCCGTGTCGAATCCGACGGGGGCGCGCGGGACCCGGTCGCCCAGCGCCCGGCGACGCGCCTCCTCGTCACTGGGCGTAGCCGGTGTCCACGCGAGCAGGGCCTGCGCTGTCTGGTCGGTGTCGATCCGGCCAAGCGCGAGTACGACGGCGCTGCGGACATAGTCGAGCGGCTCTGCGTGGAGGCGACGGCCCAATGCTTCGACGGCCGCCTCACTTCCGACCCGTCCCAGGGCGGTGGCGGCGTTCTTGCGCAGCTTGCCGTCCTCGGCGTCAAGGACGGCCGTCAGGGCGTCGGAGGCCTGCTGGCCCCCCATGCGACCGAGGGCCTGGGCCGCGCCGCGCCGCGCTCCTGTGTCTCCCTCCTGCAATACCCGCGCGACCTCGGGCACGAAGGCTTCACCGCGGTTGGCGCAGTCGCGCACGGCGTCTTCACGCCGGCGTTGGTCGGTGTGTCCAAGATCGATGAGGCATTGGAGTCGGGAGGGGTCCATCGCGACCGTGTACCACGTCGGGCGGCGGGAGTCCCGGCTGCGCTCAGGGTGCCGTGCCGAACCACCACCAATGGTGTCTGGGCATGCCGAGCGGGATGCTCTCCTCCCGCAGGTCGTAGAGGGCAGAGATGTGCCCACTGGCCACCTGCAGCGCGCGCTGCAAACGGAACTCGTGGCTGTCGCGCAGGTAGCATTCTTTGATGTGCTGCCCCAGCGTCAGCCGGCGGCAGACGTCGCCCCAGTCGTGCATCCATCCGGCGTGTTCGTCGATCACGTCGGACTCGAGCCACTCCTCCACGTCGGCGATGAGCCGGTCGATGAGTGCCCAATGCCGCTGGACACCCGGCTCGTAGCGCCGGATGTGGTCGTCGAGGACGCGCTGTCCGCGGGCGTCCCTG